>CANKHS010000001.1 GCA_947481755.1 Actinomycetota bacterium
GAGCCGGTCGGCCTCGTCGACAATGCCGACCCGACGCACAGCCTCTTGCGGCCGATAGCGCAGAGCGCCCGACAACTCATGGATCTGGTCGACCAGCAGCGACTCGCCCTCCGGCTCGATCATGGCCAGGTCGGGATGGCTGCCCGGTACGACTCGTCGGACATCACAGCCGAGTAGCAATGCAGCGAAGGCGCGAGAGGCATCGTGCTTGCCGGTGCCAGGCGGCCCGTGCAAGAGATAGGCGTGCGCGGGCTCGGCGACCGCCGAACGCAAGAGCACCTCGGCGCGAGGCTGCCCGGGGAGCGAGATCGTCATGGTCGCACCCCCTCGAGTGCGCTCCAGATCCGCTCGGCAACCTCGGCCTCGGACCCGACCGCATCGACGAGGCGGATACGCGCCGGATCGAGTTCGCCGAGTTGGAGAAAGCCCTGCTCGACGCGCGCGTGGAACTCCTCGCCCGCCGACTCCATCCGGTCGGGCACGGCGTCGCGACGAGCCACACCGTGCAGCACGATCGTGCGGGCGGGCAACAGACCCGCCGTGGCGAACAGCGACGCGTCGCGAATAGCCTCGACACCAAGCCCGCGACCAATGCCCTGATAGACAAGCGAGCTGTCGATGAAGCGATCGCAGACGACCCACGCCCCGCGGGCGAGGGCGGGAGCGATTACCTGCTCCACGATCTCAGCACGCGCAGCGGCAAACAACAGCGCCTCAGCTCGGTCGCTCATCTCTACCTGTGGATCGAGCAAAAGTGCGCGAACACGTTCGCCGAGCTCGGTCCCGCCAGGCTCACGACACTGCACAACCTCAAGCCCTAACCCGCGCAAACGGTCAGCCAGAAGCGCCACCTGGGTGGACTTGCCGACCCCGTCGGGCCCTTCGAGGCTCACGAACATGTAACAAGGGTACTGCGACGTCCAAATCGGGGCGTCTCTTGGCAGGAACGCCCACACCCGTGCCGAACCGGTGGTCAATGGCTGCAGTCGATCATCACTTCCTTCTTGATACTGGCACGTGGGTTGCCGTCCGACGACGGCGCTTTCTTGAGCGCTTTGCTGTCTGGGGTGTCCTCGCCGGCGTCGCCCTACTCGCCGTCGGTGCCTTATGGGGCGGCGCGGCACTGGTCGGGTCGCTGACGGGTGCGAAGGGTGGTCCGGCCGAAGCCGCCGTCGAGGTCGTCGTACCTGCACCACCCATCACAAAAACGCCTGTGCTTGTCTGGAATGGTCTCGGTGCCGATGGTGTCGCCGCTGAGGCTGCGCGCCAACTGATGATGAAGAAGTACCCCATCGCAGCGGTCAGTGACGCCCCCGACCACAGCTACATGAAGACCTACGTGATGTACAAAGCCGCCGATCCGGCCGGTAAATCGGCGGCCGGTGCACTGATCAAGAGCCTCCATCTGCAAGGCGCCGTGGCGCAGCCGCTCGATGGCGTGCGCAAAGATCAGCTCGCTGGTGCGCGGCTGCTGTTGATCGTTGCTGACCCCCTCAGCCACTAGCCCGGCGACTCGATCAGGGCCCCAGCCGGCGACCGCGGCCAAAAAGCCGCCTACTATCGGACTCGTGCAACCGCTCCCTCGCTTTAGTTCGACCGCCGCTGTGCTGCTCGGCATCCCCGGCGTTGTCCTCGCGGTCTGGGGCATCCTCTTTGCCGCGGGTGGCATTGCGCCAGGGGCCGCCAGCCTGATCGCCGCTGGCACCACCATTCCCGCTGGCATCGTGCTGGGGCTGATTGCCGTCGGGTGGTGGCCGTTCGTGCTGCCGAGCCGCCCCACGCTCGTTGCTGCCGCTGGCCTGACGGTTTTCGCACTCGTAGCCGCGCTGTCCAGTCTCTGGTCGCTATCGGCAAACGATTCTGTCGGTACCGGCATCCTCTCGGCCGGATATCTCGGGGCGCTCGCCCTTGGCGTTCTGTTGGGGCCAGCGCTGCGTCGGCCAGGCGTGGTCTTTGCGACTGGTCTGACAGCGCTCGCCACGCTTGCCAGTGGCTGGGCTCTCGTCGCGCGCTCCTTCCCGGCTACCACGGGCGTGCAATTGAGCCCGCGTCTTTCGGGCACGCTAACTCTCCCGAATGCGCTCGCCATCCTCGCTCTGACCGGTCTCTTCGGTGGCCTTGCGCTGTGTGCACACCGAGACCGTCGCTACCGCGCAGTCGGCGGTGCGATTGCGTCGATCAACATGCTCGCGCTGGTGCTGACCTCGTCGCGCTCCGGACTTGGTCTGGCTCTGGTCGGGATTATTGCGCTGCAACTCGTGCTGCCCGCGGCACCCCGGATGCGACTGGTTGGACTCCTCGCGGTCATTCCAGCTGTGGTTTTTGGTTTTAAGATTGCCCTCTGGACCGCCTTCACCGCACCAGAGCAGAGCGTCTTGCCCGCTGGCTGGGGGCTCATCTACGCGCTGGTCGGCTCGGCGGTCCTCGGTGCGCTCATCGCTGCAGTTGCCGTCCGTGTGCTGCCCGGTGCCCAACCCGCTGGTGATCGTGGCCATGCGTCGCGTCGAACGCTGCTGATTGCACTGGGCGGCGTGATCATCTTGGTGATTGGGTTTGTCGTGCGCGCGGGTGGTCCAAGTGGCGCTGTCAGCGCGATTCGGGCTGGGTTCACTGGCCCGGTTGGACAGGCAGGCGTTCGCGTTGGCATTGGCTCGAATCTCCGCGATCACTGGTGGGCGACGGCGTGGGATGGCTTTCGTGCTGAGCCGTGGCACGGCTGGGGTGCTGGCACCTTTCGCCTGCTCGAGCAAATTACGCAGAACCCAACGTACGTGACCGATTCGGCGCACAACACGCTGCTGGAGGCACTCGCTGGAACGGGACTCGCTGGCGGCGTGCCCTTTATCGTCGGTGGTATTGCACTCGTCGTGATGGCGGTTGCCGCTGTCCGCCACCCCCGCGTTGGTGACGAGGTTGGTGCGACTGTGGTTGCGATCGGAGCGATCGCATTTCTAGCCCAGGGCCTCGTTGACGTTGACTGGAGTCTGCTCGCACAGGGAGTTCTGGTCTACGCGGCGATCGGTGCGATCGCTCCCGCACCCCACCAACAGTCGCGCATCACGGCACCCACTCGCGCGATTGCGGGTGTCGTCTGTGTCGGGCTCGTTTTCGCCGGACTCCTCGGGGTGCCAACGTGGCTGAGCGCGCGTGACACCGTCCGCAGTGAGGCGATCCTGATGGACAATCCGCAGGCAGCCTATGAGGCAGCAGCGAGCGCCCACCGCTACAACCCCCTCGCCGTTGATGCCCTGATCGCCGAGGCTGATGCGTTGCAAGAACTCGGCGACGCGCAGGGAGCGCAGGCCGCGTTGCGTCAGGCGATTGCGCTCGAACCAAAGAACTACGAACCGTGGCTCGCCTACGGCACCTACCTCGCGTACGCGTGGGACCAACTCGAGCAGGGCCGTGCTGCGCTCCAACAGGCGCTCAAGCTGTCCGGCAACGACGGCTCCGTCTATGTAGTCGTCGACACATTGCCGCCCGCAAAATGAGTGTCGCACCCATCAGCCACGAACGCCCATTAGAGTTGGTGGTCGTGTCCTCCCGGCATACCTCCATCCGTCTGCTCGTCCTGACCGCACTGATGTTCGGTACGTTCCTGCTCGCCGTGCCTTCGGCAGGTGCGGCAAATTGCGGTAAGAGCCTGATCAACGAGTACTTCTTTACGGGTCGGCTCAAGTACCACACAGAGGAGTGCTATGCCTCCGCGCTCAAGCAGATCGACCCTGATGCGCGAATGTATTCCGGGATCATGGGTGCGATCCGCGCCGCCCGCGCGCGTGACAAAGCAGCGGATGCAAAGGCTGCTGCCCCCGTGATCGAGCCGGATACCACGGATACGACAGCGCCCCCCGTTGACACGCTGCCGATTCCCGATGCCGTGCCGCCGACGTTGACGACGGACACGGGCACCGTCACCGCCGAATCGCGCGCAGGAACTGTTGTGCCCATCCAGACGACACAGGCAGCACTCCCGACGGTGACGACTCCCAGTCAGGTACCACTGGCAGTGATTCTGCTCGCCGGTCTTGCCGTCGTGTTGACGCTGGTCGGGCTCGGTGGCCTGACCGTGCGCTGGCTCGACCGTAGCGCCTGAGCGACGCCTCCAGGGATAGCCCCCTTTCGGATCGACTCCTGGGCGTCTACTGTCCATAGCTCCCACGACAGAGGATTTCACAATGCTGATTTCGACGATGAATGATCTACCCGGCTACCGGATCGATGAGGTAATCGGCGAGGTGTTCGGACTTACGGTTCGTTCGCGCGGTATGAAGGGGCAGGTCGGGGCCAGCCTTAAATCTGTCTTCGGCGGCGAGCTCGGCAGCCTTACCACGATGCTGCACGAAGGCCGGCAGGAAGGCATTCAGCGTCTCGTCGAAGAGGCCGAATCGAAGGGCGCCAATGCGATCATCGCGATGCGCTTCGATACCTCCGAAATGATGAACATGGGCACGGAAATCTGCGCCTACGGCACCGCCTGCAAAGTGACCAAGCTCTAAGCCGCGCCCGTGGCGTCGCTCAAGCGCGCTTGAACACGAGGGCAGCATCATGCCCACCGAATCCGAAGCCCGTTGACATCACGTAGTCGGGAGTCGCTGGGCGCGCCTCGCGAATGAGGTCGAGTTCGACGTCGGCTTCGACGAGGTTGGCGCACGGTGGCAGCTGATTGCGGGCAAAACAGGCCAGGGTCGCGATCGCCTCGATTGCGCCGGCAGCGCCAATCGTGTGTCCGTGCTGGCCCTTCGTCGAGGAGACGGGTGTCTGCCCGAGCCCGGCGCGCTGCAGTGCGCGCGCCTCGGCGGTATCGCCAACCGGCGTCGAGGTGGCGTGGGCATTGACGTAGCCAATCGCCGCTGCCGTCAGGCTCGCGTCGTCAAGGGCAGCCTGCACCGCTCGGGCAGGGCCCTCACCCGTTTCGTCGGGGCTTGTCAGGTGCCCTGCGTCGCAGGACTGGCCGTAGCCGACGACCTCGCCGTAAATGTGCGCACCGCGTGCCACTGCGTGCTCCCACTCCTCGAGTACGAGCACTCCGGCCCCCTCGGCCATCACAAACCCATCACGGGCAGCGTCGAAGGGCCGCGAGGCCGCGGCTGCACCATGCGCGAGGGACGCGATCGCGCCAAGGCGGATGTACCCCGCCAGCACAGACGGCACGATCGCAGCCTCCGCACCGCCGGCCACCATCGCATCGGCACGGCCATCGCGAACTCGTTCGTAGGCCCAGCCGATTGCGTCGGAGCCGGCCGCGCACGCCGTCGCAGGCGCTGCCGATGGGCCCTTGAGGTTATGCAGCCGCGCCGTTCCTGCCACCGGCGAATTGACGAGGCCGAGCGGAATCGCAAACGGGCTGACACGATCGAGTCCGCGTTCGAGCAGTGTTCGCTGCGTCTCTTCAACCGTGCCGGCACCGCCGTGGGCGCAACCGATCGCCGTCCCGATGCGTTCTGGTGCGACGCCGTGCTGCCCGGCGTCGGCCAGCGCATGCGCCGCGGCAACCGCTGCAAAGATCCCGACTCGATCCATTCGGCGAGCCTCGCGCTTGCCAATCACGGTGTCCACATCGAAGTCTGCAACCCGCACGCCCGGCAGAACCGGCAGGCCCTCAAGGGCCACTTCTGAGCCGCCAGTCTGGCCCGCCAAGATCGCGTCCCAGAACGCGTCGACAGTGTTGCCAAACGTCGAGACGATGCCCAAACCGGTGATTGCCACGCGTCGCTGCATAGAGGCAGTGTGCCGGACGCCATCAACAGACGTGCCTGCGCCGCGTTTCTCAGCGAATTTTCATCTCCGTGCGGAAGGCTGTAATTGCACAAAGGAGCCCAAATATGCGTTACAGCAAGAAGACCATGATCATCGGTACTGTCGCCGCGAGCGTTGGCCTGGCCGCGATTGCCGGCCCCGTACTCGCCGCTAACATCGTCTCGCACGACGACCGGCAGGCGCAGGAACAGCAGGCGTTTGAGAAGAGCCTCGCCGAGAAGCTGGGCGTCCCGCAGGCCAAGGTCGATCAGGCGCTCAAGGAGATTCAAGGCGACCGCCTAGGCAAGCGCATCGATGAGTTGCAGCAGGCTGGCGTACTGACTGCCGCGCAGGCAACGTCGATCAAAACGCACATTGCCGACGGCAGACTGTCCGAGGCGATGAATGCCCTGATGGCAGCAATGACGACCAAGCGACTTGACGCACTGGTCGCTGCCAAGACGATTACACCCGAGCAGTCGACGCAGATTTCCGCGCTCGTGGCTGCCGGTGTCCCCCTCCGTGTTGGCCGCCCACCGGCCGGAGTGCCTCAGGGGCAAACTCCCCCCGACGCCGATCGCCACGCTGCCCATACGGCAGAGGAGCTCGCCGCGCTGGTCAAGGATCAAAAGATCACCCAGGAGCAGGCCGATCAGGTCACCACCTTGATCAAGGCTGGCGCACCGATCGAGCTTGGTGGTCCAGGTCGCCACGGCGGCGACGGCCCCGGCATGGGCCATCACCCTCGTGGCATGGAGGGCGGTGGCACCTTCGGTGGGCCACCACCTGCTGATGGCGGCCTTGACGGCCCGCCGCCAGGCGACGGTAACCAGCCGCAGAGTTTCGACGGCCCGGCAGTCGGCAACGCCCCGGCCTAGTCGCAGCGGGTGGCTCCGCACGGCATACTCGTGCGGAGCCATTCCACTGATTCGAGCACTATGCGCATTCTGATTGTCGAAGACAACGAGGCCGTCCGTTCGGCCATCCGCCGTGCCCTGACAGCGCGTGGGCACGAGATTATTGAGGCCAGTACAGCCGCTGAGGGTCGGATGGGAGCGACCGACGATATTGAGGCGATCGTCTTAGACGTCAATCTGCCCGATGGCTCGGGTTTTGATGTCTGCCGCACGCTTCGGGAGACCGGAGTGCAGACGCCGATCTTGATGCTGACGGCGCGCGATGCGGTTGCCGATCGTGTCGAGGGCCTCGACGCTGGTGCCGACGACTACCTCGTCAAGCCCTTTGCAACGGTCGAGCTCGATGCTCGCCTTCGTGCAATTTGCCGGCGTTCACTCGCCGACCCGGGCCAGCCCGACGACGTCTTGGAGGTGGCGGGTACGCGTCTCGATCTTCGTTCCCACACGGTCACTCGTAATGGCACATTGGTTGACCTCACCCGCACCGAGCGGCTCCTCCTCGAACTGTTCCTGCGCAACCCCGACAACGTCCTGACCCGCGAGGTAATCCTCGATCGCGTGTGGGGCATGGATGCGCGCACGTCGTCGAATGGCGTAGAGGTCTACGTTGGCTATCTCCGCCGCAAGCTCGGTGACACGGGTTCGGAGCGGCTGATCGACACGGTGCGCGGCGTCGGCTACGTGCTGCGGACGACAACGTGAGCCTCCGTACCCGCATCGCTCTCGCCGCGGCTATTGCCGTCATCGTCGCCTTTGGTGTTGGTGGCTTCGTCACGTACCAAGCCGCTCAGCGCTCGCTCTATGGCGAGGTCGACGCGTCGCTCCGTGCCGCAGCTCTTCGCGAAGGCCATGCTGCCCTCAACCCCGACGGCGGCAATGCTGGGCGGGGCTTTGGGGGTAATGCCAACGGTCGCTTCGGCGCCCCGGGGATCTTTACCGAGCTGATCAACGGGAAGGGCGAAATTGTGCGCCTGCCTCGGGACGAAACACCGCTTCCTCCTTCCAAGAACGCCGCTGCCATTGCCTCGTCAGGTGGCTCCGAGTATCAGACCTTCAGCGTCGATAACTCAATGATTCGCTCGCTGACTGTCAACCTGGAGCCAGATCTTGCGCTGCAGGTTGCTCGCTCTGTCGACGAGATCGAAACGTCGCTTGACCGCCTCCGCAGCCTGTTGCTGATCGCCGGCATTGGTGGTGTCATCTTCGCGATCATCCTCGGTGCGCTGGTTGCCGAACGGGGTCTCGTGCCTCTGCGCCGTCTCGCCAAGAATGTCGAGGGCGCGGCCCGCGATCGCGACCTCTCCCATCGCGTACCCGAGCAGGGGGGTGCCGAGTCGGTTCGTCTCGCCCATGCCGTCAATGCCTTGCTGGCTGGTCTTGAGGAGGCACGCCTCGCGCAAGACCAACTCGTGGCTGATGCCGCGCACGAGTTGCGGACGCCGTTGACCGCGCTGCGAACTGACGTCGAGACGCTGGGTGATCCCAACAGCTCCCTCACTGACGCCGATCGTCAACAGATTGCTCTCGCCCTCGACCGCGAGATCGATGAGATCTCGCAGATGATCACGAGCATCGTCGACCTCGCGCGCGGGGCCCGGCCGGTCGAGCAGTCCGAGTCGCTCCTGCTCGACGACCTTGCCGCCGACGTCGTGGCCCGCGCGCGCTCCCGTCACCCCGAGGCCCTGATCGAACTGGACAGTGAGCCGGCACCGTTTGTTGGTGACCCGACCCGACTCGAGCGGGCACTTGGCAACCTGGTCGAGAACGCCCTCTTGCATGGAGCGGCGCCGGTCACGGTCACTGTCCGCTCGGGGGTGATCACCGTTGACGACGCAGGTCCAGGTATCCCCGCCGCTGAGCGCGACGCAATGTTCGAGCGCTTTCGCCGCGGCGTCGGCGTTCAGGACCGACCAGGCTCTGGCCTTGGCCTAGCGATCGTGCGTCAAGACATCGTTGCCCACGGTGGAAGCGTTGAGATTGGATCGGCACCGTCCGGAGGCTGTCGGATCACGATTCTCCTACCTTATAACTAATCGTTATTTGCGATATAAGCACGCGTAGGTTCAAAGTTGGTATCCTACGCACATGAACCCCGACTTTCTCGGTCTGCCACCACGTGTGACCAAGCCACGCAACGTAGGCATCACGCACGTGATGGACAAGGGGCTCGGCCTCGCCGACATCGAGTCGATGATCGAGATGAGTGGCGATTACATCGATATCGTCAAGCTTGGCTGGGGCACGTCGTACGTCACCCCAATCCTGCGTAAGAAGCTCGATCTCTACAAGTCGCTCGGTATCCCCGTCGTCTGTGGCGGCACCCTCCTCGAGGTCGCCGAGGCGCGTGGACGCATCGAGGACTACCGCACGTGGTTGTCCACCCAGGGCTTTACCCACGTTGAGGTCTCTGACGGCACGATTGACATGTCGCGCGAGCGCAAGCTCGAGCTGATCAGCATGTTCGCCAAGGACTTCGAGGTCCTCAGCGAGGTCGGCTCGAAAGACGCCGAGGAGATCTACGCGCCATACCAGTGGGTCGAATGGATCAAAGAGGAGCTCGCTGCCGGCTCGTGGAAGGTCATCACCGAGGCGCGCGAGTCTGGCACCGCTGGCATCTTCCGCACTACGGGCGAGGTCCGCAGCGGCCTGATCGACGAGATCGCCCACGAAATCGATGTCACCTCGTTGCTCTTTGAGGCCCCCCAGAAGGCCCAGCAGGCGTGGTTTATTAAGCATTTCGGTCCCGACGTCAACCTCGGCAATATCCCTCCGGATGAGGCGATCCCGCTCGAGACACTGCGCCGGGGCCTGAGGAGCGACACGCTGTCGCTGATCCTCGGCCTCGAAAGCTGACCATGCCCGACGTGCTCGTGATCGGCTCGGGCGGTGCGGGACTCGCTGCTGCGCTGGCGGCGAATGATGCGGGTGCCTCGGTCGTGCTCGCCACGAAGTTGGGCGTGGCCTCGTGCAACACGGCGAAGGCGCAGGGCGGAATCCAGGCCGCCATCGGCGATGACGACTCGATTGAGACGCACTTTGCCGATGTCATGCGGTCCTCGCACGACACCGCCGACCCCGTACTCGCCCAACGCCTCGTCGAAGAGGGTCCCACCACGGTGCGCTGGCTCGAGGAACTCGGCGTGGCGTTTACGCGCGAAGGCGACGGTTCGCTACGGATTGCCCGCTGTGGTGGTGCGACGCGCAAACGCCTACTGCAGGTTGGCGATCGAACGGGGCTGGCAATCGCGAGCGCTCTGCGGGATGCCGTGACAGCGCGCGACGGCATCACCGTGCTGGACCACGCGCCGTTGATTGCCCTGGCAACAGACGGGACGGCACTGCTCGAGCGTGGTGGCGAGCAGTTCGAGGTTCGGGCCGGCGCCTTGATCTTGGCTGCAGGCGGCCGCTGCAAGCGCGAAGCCGAGGAGACCGGCGAGCTGTCGACCAACGGTGACGGAGCAACCGGCGAGGTCGCCGCACTCGCAGTCGCCGTTGGCTGTGCCGAGCGCGACCACGACTCGCTGCAGCGACATCCCACTGGCGCCGCCTGGCCAGAATCGCTGGCGGGCTACGCCGTCCCCGAAACCACGCGCGCCTACGGTGCGCTGCTGCGCAACGCAGCGGGCGAGCAGTTTGTCGACGAGCTTGCGCCACGCGATGTCGTCGCCGAGGCGATCATCCGAGAGTGCGCTGACGGTCGAGGCATCACGACACCGACAGGTCGCCCAGCCGTTCACCTCGACTGCCGTCCCGTCGACCCCGCTGACGCCGAAATCTCGTTTCCGTACATGCTGCGTCGTTACCGCAAAGCCGGCCTCGACCCCTTGACCGAATTGATCCCCGTCTACCCCGTCTTGCATTACCAGAATGGTGGTCTCGTGATCGACGAAGACGGCGCGACCACCGTGCCCGGAATCTGGGCAGCGGGCGAGATTACCGGCGGCATCCATGGTCGCAACCGCATGATGGGCAATTCCTTGCTCGACATTTGCGTATTCGGTCGCCGAGCGGGTGCGGCAGCGGCCGCCGCGGTGCGCTGATGACTGAGGTCTTGATCGTCGGCGCCTCCTTCGCTGGGCTTGCTGCCGCGCGAGAGCTCAAAGGGCGCGATGTCCTGATCGTCGACCGCTCTCCAATCGGCGCCCACCAGACCTCGGCCTGTGCGCTTCCACTACGCCTGGTGCGGTGGCTTGGCGCAGAGGAATCCGTCCTCTACGCCGAGTCGCGGATGCGCGTCGAGATTGGCGATGCGCAGTGGAACGTACGGCTCCCTGAGGAATTTGCGGTGATCGACTATGAGGCCTGCTGCCTGGCTATTGCTCAACAGACCGATGCGCGCTTCGAGCAGATCCGCGTGGTCGGGCGCGATGGAGCAACGGTACTCGGGTCCTCCGGCGAGCGGCTTGAGGCCGACTGGCTGATCGACGCCTCGGGCTGGCGGAGAGTGCTCGACCACGCCGGCCCAACCCGCGGCTCGCACCCAAGCCTCGTGATCGGCACCGAGGACCACGTGCCCACGGCCGCGGCTCCCCAAGCCGACGGTTTCGCCTTCTACCTCGAAAAGCATCTGCTCAAGTCGGGCTACGGCTGGTCGTTCCCCGCGGGCGATCATGTCCGTGCCGGCGTCGGCTCGTTTATCAAGGAGCCGCTGCAACCACCGATGGGCCGACTGCGCGAGCGGGACGACCTTGGCCCAGGCCGCGAGCACCACGGTGGCGCCATTGCCTGCATCCCACGCGATCCCGTCGTTGATGACGTGCTCTTTATTGGCGATGCGGCAGGACAGGCATTACCCGTCACGCTGGAAGGCATTCGGCCGGCCGTCTACTTTGGTGCCGGCGCCGGGCGCCTCGTGATGAGCGCCCTCGCGGGCGAGCTCACCTCGACACAGGCCCGTGCGCGCTACGCCGCGCTCCACGCCCAACACCTGGGTGGGTACGACCGCCTCAATCGCGTGCAGCGTTGGTACCGCTGGCTGCCAGAGTTTGCTCTCAAGCGGCTCGCCACAAAGGCCCTCGGTCGGCCTCACTCCGACGGTCGCGAGATCAGCTTTCGCAGTACGCGCTACCTCGACGTACTGCGCGCCGAGCACTTACCAACCCTGCCGTAAGCACTGGTCTGGTGCGTTCGCGTACCCTCTGCACCGTGTCTGCAGACTCGACTCTTCTGATCGCGGCCCTGGCTGCGCTCGACCCGATGCTGCTCGAGCAGGAGTTCACCCTGCTTGGCTACGGGCGCGGCTCCGCGCCACCGTCGCCTGAAGCACTCCTCGCGGAGGGTTTTAGTGCCCGTATCGACGACCCGCTTGAGACCACCTTTGTGCTGCGCAGCACGCTCGCAGACACGCTCCCAGCCGCTGATACCCGGCAAGACCGCTTGCGCGTGATCCTGCTCGTCGCACCATTGCCCCCCGAACTTACGGGCTTCGCGTCGACGATCAGCGGCGCCCTCGCCGAGCGTGGTGTGCCGATCGTGTTGGTCGGTACGGCCTCGCGCGACCACCTGATTGTGCCCGACAGTGCGTGGCCCGAGGCCCTTGCCGTCCTGCGTGGATTGCGCGACGCCTCCCGCCGAATACTTGAGGCAACGGCTGACGATCAGCCGTTCGACGACAATCCCCTCTAGCATTGGTGTTGTGGAGCGACTCGTTCGGATTCTGGCTGCTCTGCTGATGCTCGCACTGGTGGCTGGCGCTGCGGTCGTGTTCGTCCGCGCACAGGTCCTCAAAAGTGCGCCATCGCCCATCATCGCGCCAAAGATCGCGAGCCCCACCTTCTCGCCCAACGCCGTCAAACCGAAGCGGCGTCAGGCGACACTAACCGTCGGCCTACGCAAGCCGGACACGGCGACCGTCCTGATCTTCGACCTCAACGACAACACCATCGCGACCGTGCCCATCAAGCAAAAGGGACGAAATCTGCGTGCCTCGTGGGGCGGCATACTCGCCAGTGGGAAGCTCGCCCCTGATGGTCCGTATCGCTTTGCGATCTCGCTCAAGCAGCAGGAACGCATCATCCGCATACCCGACCCGATCATCCTCGACGCCACGCCTCCCGTCGTCACGTCCACTGCCAAGCCAGGCCAGCGCATTTCGCCTGGCCTCGATGGCGCTGCTGGCACCTACTCCTTCACGCTGAGCGCGGACGAACCCGTACGTTTCCGACTTGACGTTCGGCAGATCCAAGCCAGTGGAACCGCCCGACTACTGCGCCGCGAGACTGCCCTCACGTGGACGCAGCGCAAGGAGATGCATTGGTCCGCCGACACCGGCAACCTGCCACTCAACAAGGTCGGCGAGTTCGTCGAGCCAGGCTCATACATCGTCGGCTGGCATGCCGAAGACCGTGGAGGCAACCTCGTCAACGCACCAGAGGTGGTCAAGCCGAACCAGCTCGCGCCGGCGCAGGTCGTCGGTGTCGAGACCGTGGCACTCACCCCAACGCTTCAACCCGTGACCCTGCTGGCCGACGTCACACTCGTGCGGCATCACCCGGGTGCAGACTTCCCTGGCGATGTCATCGCGCGGGCCAAGGGGGCACCCGGGGCAGCTGCGCTACCCCCTGCGGTCGCCGGTTTCTACGCCATCCAAATCTCTGGTGGAGGATGGCAGGCGTGGGCGCCCGAGGCGCGCGCTGGCCGCGCCAAGGTCCTCGTCATGGAGCCGTTGTACACGTGGCAGGCCAACAACCCGGGCGATTCCGATCTGTCTGGCTTCCCGGATGTTCCACCTGCTCCCCTGACGCTCGACCGCCCGTTTAGCCCCGGAATCGAGGCCGAGATCGCAAACATCGGTCGCACGGTTGCGGCAACCCATCGCAGCGGTGTGCGCACGGTGGGTGCCATCACAGACCAAACGATTGAGGCCCGTGGCCTACCTCGCAGTGCCAAGGTCCTCGTCATTACCGCTGCTCCGGTCTGGACGCCTGGCCTGCTGGCTCGCCTCCGTGCTTTTGGGGCGCGTGGTGGCCAAGTCGTCATTCTCGATGCCGTCAGCCTGACGAAGAAGGCCACGCTCTCGGGTGGTGCACTCACCATCGTCGGCGAGGAGTCCGCGGACACCACGGCGCTCAATCCTTTAGCGTCGCTGAGCGCCATCCCGCTGGCCCGCTCCACGACGAGTCGTTAGTCGAATAGACGCACGCGATGCGCCCTGCCCCGTACCATGCGGGTATGCGCGTTCTGGTCACAGGCGGTGCCGGTTTTATCGGCTCGCACCTCGCCGACCGCCTGCTGGCTGCAGGCCACCACGTGCGTGCGTTCGATTCGCTTGATCCGCAGGTCCACCCGCATGGGCCTCCGGACTATCTCGATTCGAACGTTGAGCTCGTTGTGGGCGACGTTCGCGACGAGGTTGCGCTCGGCAAGGCGATGGATGACATCGATGCAGTCGTCCACCTCGCAGCCGTCGTTGGCGTGGGCCAGTCGATGTACGAGATTCGCCGCTACATGGATGTCAATACGGTTGGCTGCGCGGTCATGCTCGAGCAGTTGGTCGAGCGCCGCGAGCGAATCCAGCGTCTCGTCGTCGCGTCGTCGATGTCGATCTACGGCGAAGGGCAGTACCGCAACGCCCGCACCGGTGAGGGTGGCCTCGCCCCGGGACTCCGCCCCGAGTCGCAACTGGCTGCACGACGGTGGGAACTCGAGACGTCGGCGGGGGATGCCCTCCTGCCAGAGCGCACAGCGGAGACCAAGCCGCTGCTCCCGACGAGTGTCTATGCCGTTTCGAAGCGCGACCATGAGGAACTATGCCTCTCGATTGGCGCGGCCTACAACGTGCCAACGCTCGCGCTGCGCCTCTTTAATGTCTACGGCCCACGCCAGGCGCTCAGCAACCCGTACACGGGCGTCGCCGCCATCTTCGCGAGTCGACTCCTCAACGGTCATGCCCCGGTTGCGTTCGAGGACGGGCTCCAAACCCGCGATTTCGTGCACGTGACTGACGTGGCCCGCGCCTTTCATCTGGCCACAGAATCGACTGCCACAGGTGCGGCACTCAACGTCTGCACCGGTGAGGCCTCGAGCATTTTCGATGTCGCACAGGGCCTCGCACAGGGACTCAACCTCGCAATCGAACCAGAGTTGGTCGGTCGTTATCGCGCCGGAGACATCCGCCACTGCATCGGCGATCCCACCCGCGCAGCCGAGCTGCTCGACTTCCGTGCCGAGGTGGAGGTCAAGGCTGGCCTCGGTGAGCTTGCGACCTGGCTTGCGGATCAAGAGGCCGACGATCACGTCGACCAGGCGATGGACGAGTTGCGTCAGCGAGGTCTCGAGCGGTGAGCGCACGGCTCGCCGTCGCCATCGTCGCTCACAGCAATCGCGTCCTCCTGCTCGAGGCGCTCACCGCGCTGACAGGACCTGGGGCGCCCAACGAGTCCTGCTCGATTCTCGTGCTCGACAACGCCTCAGAGGACGGAACCTGTGCCGCCGTTCGCGAGGCATACCCAACCGTCGAGTTGATCGAGCAACCCTTTCGTGCCGGCTTCGGCGCCAACCATAATCGGCTGCTCGCACACAGCACTGCCGACTATCACCTGATTCTCAACGACGACGCGACGGTCGAGCCCGGCGCACTCGACGCGCTCGTGGCGTATCTCGACGCGCACCCCGAGGTGGCCATCGCCGCGCCGGTCGTCATCTACCCCGATGGGCGCCACCAGGCGACGTCGTTCCGCTTTCCCGATCCGGCGACGTGCCTGCGCAGTCTGGTCACACTCGGCCAGGCCGGGGTAGAGCAGCGCGTCACCGGGACACCAGCTGCCGTCGATTGGGCGAGCGGCTGTGCCCTCCTGGTGCGCCGTTCTGCGATCGAGGTCACCGGTCCGTTCGACGAGGGGTTCTACATGTTCTCGGAGGAGACCGATCTCCAGCAGCGCCTGCAGCAGCGCGGCTTCGAGACTCATGTTGTGCCCCAGGCAGTCGTCCGTCACCACGTGCGCGCCTCAACCAGCGCCGATCCCTCGCGTCGGATCGTGGAGTTCTGGCGCGGTCGCCGTCGCTACTGGGCCAAGCACAACCCCGGCTTCTCCGGCACCACTGCGCGCGTCGCCTTGGCGGGCCAGTACGCGGCACTCAGTGGTCTCGCGCGACTACCCACCCTGCCGGGTCCCCTTCGGCGCCTCAAGCCGGATCTGCCGCGCACCGAACTCGACCTCCATCTCCGCAATGCCCTCGAGGGGGCAACGGGGCCCGGGCTACGCGAGAGTGCGGCCGAGTGGAATGCCGCGCATGGAGTCTCGCCATGAATGAGGTCGTACGCCTGGCGATTGGTGGTCCCGCAGCGATTGGCTCACGAGCGTCAGCAACGCTGACCGACCTGCTCGCGACGAGCGGGATCAGCGTCGCGCACACGGGGAGCGTGGTGCTCGACTGGCCGTCACAATCGCTGCCCTTCTCCGCCCCAGCCTGGGAGGCTCTCGACACGCTCGAGACCGATCCAATCGCCTTCGCCTTCCACCATCTGACCGCACGCAGTACGACCGGCGTCTGGGCCAACCCCGTCGATGCCGTGCGAACACGCGTGGGCGACTGGGTCGCCGCTGAGCGTCTCCGCGTCACCCCGCCCTGGCCGGGTGGGGCCACGTGCGCGATCGCGCTGGTGCACGAGGCCCATGCGATTGCACCACCTCGGAGTGGTGTCCTGAGCAAACTCCGCCGCTCGGCACCTTCCAATCCCTTGGCCGCCTACACCCAGCTCGCAGCGATTGAAAAGCGGTACCGCGCTACGGCTGCACTACGTTCGATTGATTTGCTCGAACCGGAACAGCAGGCACGCATCCGCATGCTTGGCTTCTCGCTTGGAGCCGGTGTGGGCATTCAGATTGCTGGCCGTCCCGGCTTTCGCCGCGGTACCGCATTTCCAAGCCGAGGCTACGACACCGCCAGCGAACGTCCAACCGACACGATCGAGTTTCCGCTCCTCGACGATGCCGTCTCTGATGGTTTGGCAGCGCTACTCGCCGTTGGTGGCGCCGCTGCACTGAGTGTGCCGATGGAGCGCTTTAGTGGCGAGCATGGTCCCGCCGAACTCCTGCTCTACGACGAGCTCCTCAGTCGACTCGAGTCGGTCGGTGCCTGGCTCACCACGCCTGAGGCGATCGCCGAACGCCTCTACGACTAGGCCTGTTCGAGCGGGGCCATCGTCAGACCATGCGCGGCGAGTTGCTCGTGGTAGAGCTCGGCGAGTTCCTGATGGCCTGTCCAGACGATCGCCTGGCCCGATTTGTGGATGCGGTTGGCGAAGCCCATGCCTTGGCGATAGTCAACGCCAGGCAGGACTGCGGCGAGCGAGCGAGCGACGCCCTCGAAGGTGTTGTGGTCATCGTTTAAGACGATCACGCGCCACGGTGGTCCGAGCCCTGTGCCTTCGCCTGTCTTGCGTCGCTCGATGACGTCGGGCGTCGTGGTCACTCGGCGCCATCCGTCTCGAAGGTGGCGATCAAGGCGTCCGCGACAACCCGCATCGTGCGGCCCGTCTTCTGGCTCGCGGCCCGGATACGACGAAACGCCTCCTCCTCATCGATGCCGTCCTTGCGCATCAAGATCCCCTTCGCGCGTTCGACAGCCTTACGCGACGCCAAGGCCTCAGCCAGATCGGCCGCCTCCTCACGCAGCGCCTCAAGCTCCTCAAAGCGCGCCCGGGCCGTGTTGAGCGCTGGCAAGAGATCAACCTCGCGAAACGGCTTGACGAGATAGGCGAAGGCGCCGGCCTCGGAGGCCCGTGTAACGAGGTCCTGCTCCGCGTAGGCCGTCAGCATCACGATCGGTACGGGCTTACGGTCGGTAATCTGCCGCGCCGCCTCGATCCCGTCCAGGTGCGGCATCCGTACGTCCATCACGATCAAATCAGGATCGTGTTCGACCGCCAGCGCGACGGCCTCTTCTCCGTCACGGGCCTCAGCGACCACCTCATGGCCCGCCTTCTCAAGCAGCGTTCGCACGTCGAGGCGAATGATCGTCTCGTCCTCTGCGATCAGGATCCTCACGTCGTGCTCCAGACCAGTCGGGCACGGACGCCCGGCGTCGCGTCTTCGAGCAACAAGTCGCCCCGCAGCTGGTCGGTCGTCAATGCTCGCGCGATCTTGAGTCCGAGCGAGCGATCCGGATCGAAACCCTCGGGCAGGCCTGGCCCGCTATCGGTGACGGTCAACTCGATCTGCTTGGCGTCCTGACGGAGCGCCACGCGCACATCACCTCCACCGTGCTCGTGCGCGTTCGCGTAGAGCTCGGAGAAGATCAGGGCAACCGCCGTCGCCGTATCGCCTGGCACCTCGACGTGGGCGAGTTCCTCAGCGGCGGCCGGCGTACCGAGTCCGTGTCCAAGCATCGCGGAAACCCGGCGGAGCAGGTCCGAGAGGTCGACATCGCCTTCGCGGCTCGCCGTCAGGAGGTCGTGGACCTCGGCGATCGACAAAATCCGATCCACGCTATCGGTCAAGGCGCGCTCTGGATCTGCACTACCCGCCCGTAGCCGCAGCAGTGAGGCGACGGTCTGCAGATTGTTTTTGACGCGATGATGAATCTCCTGCGCAACGATGCCGCGCATCACACCACGGCTCGACTCCACTGCTGCTGCGGCCTGGTTGGCAACGGAACGCAAGAGCATCTGTTCTTCGGGGGTAAAGGCGCGCCCGTCAGGCGTTGTCGTCACCAGGGCGCCGAGCCGACGCGACTTCCAGACGAGTGGCACCGCAAATACGCCCTGCTCATCGACCGGCGCTCGCAGACCCAGCGCAGCCAGTTCCTGATCGTCTGGCCCATCAACGCTCGAACGTCGAGCAACACTCGACCCCTCCGGCCCATCGAGCACCAGCGCACAGACCTCTGCATGAGCCGCGCGCCCCGCCGTCTCGGCAATGTGCGCCAAGGCCTCCTCCAGATACAGCGACTCGGTGACTGCCTGCGAGATGCTGCCCAGTGCCTCCAGCTCGGCCACGCGCCGCTGCGAGCGCTCGTAGAGCCGCGCGTTCTCGATGGCCTGGGCGACCTGTCGCGCGATCGTCTGGAGGAGCTCGATCTCGTCGTCGTGGTACTCGCGTGGCTCGACGGTGCGTACGTTCATGGCTCCGGCCAGACGCTCACGGCGATCTAAGATCGGGACGGCGAGGAGGCTCTGGAAGCGACGCTCTGGCAGGTTTGGAAACTCCTTAAAGCGCGGATCGAGGTGCGCGTCTGCCGCAATCGCGACGGCCTCGCGCGTCTCGGCTGCCCACCCCGTCAGGCCCTCGCCGACCCGCATCCGTGGTGGCCCCGCCGTCGCCTCGACGTGCGTGCCGTGGACCGCCTGCAAGACCAACTCGTCGGCCGCATCGTCGTACGCGTAGACGAAGCAGGCGTCCGTCCCAAAGGCACGGGCAACGGCGACCGCCACCGCATCGGTGACCTCGGCGAGATCAAGCGAGCTCGTGACGGCCTCAACCGTCTCTGAGAGCAGGCTGAGGTGCCGTACGGCACGTGCTGTCGATGCGTTCGTTGGGTCTGTCATGCCACCTCGTGCCGACGGTAGCACGGGACTCCTAGCTGTCTCTACGCCTTAGGCCGCGAGCGACAGCCTCGCGTCCTCCTCCGCAGCCTCGCGAGCGCGGGCGGGAAGATACGGATGCCAAGATCGGGGGATCGACCGGGTTCCGAGCGTCAGATAGACATCGGGGTGAGGTGCACGTGGCGTCTTCTGCAACGGCATCCCGGCCTCATGTGGCAACCGGTCACGTTTGCGGAGATTGCACGGCGAACAGGCCGTGACTACGTTCTCCCAGGTTGACTCCCCGCCCCGCGAGCGTGGGTTGACATGATCGAGCGTCAGACGCGCCCCGCTACCGCAGTACTGACAGGCGTTGCCATCGCGAGCGAAGAGCGCGCGCCGGGTAATGCGCCGCGACGTAAAGCGCGGCACCTTGACGTACGAGACCAATCGAATCACCACGGGATGCGGCAGCGTCGTCGAGGGGGAGCGAATCATGCGCTCGGGGTGTGCCTCCAGGACGACGGCTTTCTGGGACAGCACGAGACTACACGCCCGCCAAACGCTGGTCACGTTGAGCGGTTCGTACGTCGCGTTCAACACGAGCACGCTGCCTGTCATCACACCGCGAGGGTAGCACCGGCCTCCCGGCGTTTACCGGAATGCGACCGTTAGCGCAGCGCGTGGGTGATCGCCTGCTGCTCCTCCGGCGTCAAGGCCAGCGAGCCCGCACCACCGCGCAAGACGTCCTTGACGAACAGACTCGTGACCGTCCCCGCATGCACGGCGCTGATGACGATGCCCGATCCATTGCGGTCGAGCAGCGCGAGTGACGTCGAGCGACGTCCCTCTTCGTCGTCGTTGGCATCGAAGCGGACGATCGAGCGGCGACGAAGCAAAACGTCGAGGGTGCCGAGTGCGGAGACGACCTCGTCCCGCAGGTGCACGCCATCCAGCTCGAGCCGCTCCATGCGTGCCTGCATCCCAACGGCAAACTCGACCAGATCGACCGGTTCTCCGTCCAAGAGGGCCTGCTCGGCACGACGCAACCGTCCAGCCCAGCGCGCCGTCCGCGCCGCAATCACGAGCGCCACGATCGCGAGCGCAAGACCGACAGCCCCAACGATCAACGCCACCGTGCCCTGCAATTCGGCCGTCACCGCAATCCCTGACCTCAGGCGGGCTTGAGGCGGAACTGGATCTGGTAGACGCCGATGTTGTTATCGATGTTCTGCTCGCCCGGCACCTTCTCGACCGTCACCTTGGCCGTCACAACGCTGTCAAAGACGATGTCGGAGAGCCCAAACGGAATCTCGACGGTGCCTTGCGCACCTGGGTCGAGCGTCGTGATCTCGCCCGTTGGCAACGCGCGATCGTCCATGCCCTTGGCACGCAGCACAATGTTTACCTTGACCGAAACCTCAGTGGCATCGCCCGAGTTCTGCACGGTGATGGCAAGCGACATGTTGTTGGCGCTATCAACCTGGTTGACCGAGGCGGGATCGAGCTGCACGGTGCCGGGGTTGAAGGCCGAGCTGATCAGCGTGGTCCCGTGGAGCGCGCCCGAGGTCGTAACCCCAGCGCTATCCGTGGTCGTGACGACTGAGCCGTCGGTCCCAGTGCTCGTTACGACCGCTCCCCCGCCGTCCACGGGTGTACCACCGAGGAGCGCGTTGAGGATCGACTGCATCCGCTGCGGTGCGGCGAACTCGATCAACTTGGGATCAACAAACTGCGAGTCGTCGACCGTCGCGTTGATCGATTTCTGAGCGAGGACCTGCTTGCTTGGGTCCTGATACGAGTCGGTGTAGACGACATCGGAGGCAATCAGGCGCTGGAAGGTCGCGGCGACGGCTGCCGACTGCTCCAGTGGGACCTGCCCCGTCGTACCTGCCGCGGTGAAGGCCTCCGTCAATGCGCGCTGGAGCCCTTGCAGTCCACTCACGCGGTACTGCATCGACTGGACGAGGAATGGTGTGTAGGGCGAGAGTCCATCGGGTGCACTGAGTGCTGCCGCGTTGGTGGCGATCTGCTGCTGCGCCTGGATTTCACGATTGAGCGACTTGTTCAGACCATCGGGTGTCTGACCCGCCGTCAGGATCGCGGCCGAGAATTCCGAGCCGACGGTACCGGACGCCTTCGCGACCTCATTCGACTGCGCGACAAAGCCCTGATACGCGGATACCTCGCGGTCGCGCTGACAGCGCTGGACCAGGAAGTAGCCGGCGACGACAACAATCAGGATGCCGATTGCGAGGACGAGCAGCCGCTGAGGGCCTTTGCCACGCGCGGCGCCCGGCAAGGAAGGCCGCTTTCGCCCAGAGCGCTCGGGCGGGGCCTCGTCGTACTCGTCGTCAAAAAAGGAAAGGAACGCAGGCATAAATGGCGAAACGGGAGTGGTGCTGTCCCGGTCTTTCGCCACATTACCACTCGATCCTCCCAAATACCTGCGGCAGGCGCTGTGACCGTTCGCCCCCTCCGCAGTGCACCGCACGGTGTACCGCCGCTCTTCCCTGAGGGAATCGTCGCTGATCGGTACCGAATTATCGAGACAATCGGGGTTGGTGGTAGCGCCACCGTCTTCGAGGCAGAGGATCTTCAGACCGGCGAAATGGTTGCCCTCAAGGCAATTCCAGCCGAGGAGAAGCTACGCCGCCGTGCTCGCCGCGAGATGCGTGCCGTCAGTTCGCTCGACCACGGCGCCATCGTGCGCATGCTCAGCAACGCCGAGGACGAGAACTACATTTTCGTCTCCTTCGAGCTGGTCCGAGGTAATGACCTCTCGGTCGTGTTGCGCGAAAAACGTCTTGAGGAGTCCGAGATCCTGCGCGCCGTCGCTGCCGTCTGCGACGCCCTTGAGCACGCCCATGCTCGCGGTGTCATCCATCGCGATGTCAAGCCCGGCAACATCCTGCTGCGCGACGACGGCATCCTCAAGCTGACCGATTTCGGGATCGCGCAGATGGACCACCCAGATGCAACCGTCGACGAGAGCCTGCTCGGCACGCTTTCGTACATGGCCCCCGAACAGGTCCGCGGCGAGATGCTGACGGGCTCAGTTGACGTCTGGGCCGCTGCGCTCGTTGCCTACGAAGCGCTGACCCGCAAGAACCCGTACCGCTCGAAGAATCCGGTTGAGCTGGCAGAGAAACACCGCAAGTTGCGTCTTTCGTTGCGCGCTGAGCGTCCCGACCTTCCCGAGGCCGCGACCAAGATGATCGACCGTGCCCTCGATCTCGATAACCAGCGTCGACCATTGCCAAGCCAGTTGCGCGACGCTCTCCTGCGGGGCGCAGTCGCAATGGAACGCGGAGGCGCCGAGCTCGACCCGTCGATCGAGATGCCGCCAATGGAGCCACGCGTGCGGCTCCGGAAGCGCTGGCTACGGGCCGTCCCAGATCTGATCGAGGAGCACCGCGAGCGCCACGACAACGACGAGTCGGGCCAACAGTCCCAGACGGAAGTCCGGATTACCGCCGCCCTGACGCGCATCCAGCCGCACTGGCCTGTCGCGCTGACTGGGGTTGCCAGCGTTGCGCTGCTCGGTGCACTGCCATTTTATCCGACCGGCTGGCCCATCGCGATTGCCCTGCTCGCCGCCGTAGTGGCGTTGCGTCTGCCCTTGATCGCCGGCGCCCTCGTACTCGCAGCTGCCCTGCCCCTACTCGGCAACCTCGCCTTTGGCCTTGTCCCTGGCGGCGCGCTCTTCGTGGTCGCCTGGGTCCTCCTGATGGCGCGCGACGGCAAGCGCGTACTGCTTCCGCTCCTAGCGCCGCTCTGCACCCTCTGTTTTGCCTGGTCGCTGTATCCCCTGTTTTGTGGCTCGTCTCCGCGCGCATACATTCGTGGCGCTCTCGGTGCAGCCGGCGCCTTGGCGATGACCGTGGCGCTCGGAGTGTCTGGCTATGGCTCACCGTTTAGCCCGACACCAGAGCTGGCGACGCTCGGCACCCAACTCGCGGGGGCTGATGATGCGATCGCCACTGCCGGCACCGTTGCCGCTGCGATTGGCTTCGGTCCGCTGCTGTTGGCCGTTCTCTGGGCCGCCCTCGCTGTAGCCGCACCCCGGGTCCTAACAACGTCGGGCCGCGCCCTCGTGATCAGCGCCGGCTTGTGGCTCAGCCTTGGAACACTGGCCACGTTAGCCATCCCTGTGTTGATCACCGGAGCACTATTTGCACCGATCCCGATCGTGATGGGCGCTGGGGCGGCGGGTATAGTGATTTTTGTCCGCTCTCGCAGCCTTGACACCGCCACCATGGCGGCCGTGGACAGCAAGTCAACTGGCAATCAGAGGATGTTCTAATGGGTTTTCTGCGACGTATCGAGAGTCGGCTAGAGGGGGTCTTCGAGGGCGGCATCGGCCGTACCTTCCGCTCTCACGTCCAGCCGGTCGAGTTGGCTCGCAAGCTGACAAAAGAGATGGATGACAACAAGATCATCTCCGTTCAGCAGGTCTACGTCCCGAACGCCTACACCGTTTTTCTGGCTCCCGATGATCGCGAGCAGTTCCTCGCCTACGAGGCACGGTTGCGCACAGAATTGGCTGGCTACCTGACGGAGCACGCACGCCGCGAGGGGTACTCGCTGCCCGGTCGCGCTCGCGTCATGATCGAAACGGCCGACGAACTCGAGGTCGGCACCTTCGGGATTGCCGCCGAAATGGAGGAGACACCGCCGCCCGTGGCCGCGGATAGTCCACCGCCATCCGAACAGTTGCCCGCAGAATTTGGTGGCGGTGCCGCCCCTGCCGCTACAGCCGCAGCCGCCGCAGCAGCGGCCCCCGTGGCACCGGCAGCGCCCAGTCCCCCCATCCCGCCGGTTGCCCCCATCATCGATCCGTTCGCCGTCGATGCCTCGGACGAGTTCGCCGCCGCCGCGCCAACTCCACCCGTCGCCCCTGAGGTCCCAACACCACCGGCCGCCCCCGCTCCTCCGGAGCCGGCAGTCGTTGCAGCAGCAGCCGTCGCAGCCACTCCGCCGCCACCCGCAGAGCCGCCCGTCGCGGCGCCTGCGCCCGTCGCTCATTGGACACTGGTCTGGCCAGGTGGCGAGGTCACGATTGGTGGCAACGCGCTTGTGATCGGTCGCAGCAAGGACTGCGATGTACCGCTTGCCGACGGCAATGTGTCGCGGCGCCACGCCGAGCTCGGCCGCAGCGAGGAAGGCTTCGTCCTGCGTGATCTTGATTCGACCAACGGCACGATGGTCAACGGGCGCCGCATTCGCAGCGCCACGATTGGTGCCGGCGATGAGATCACGATCGGGATGAGCACGCTGCGAATCGAGCAGCGGCACGGCTGAGCGATGGTCGATCAGGCACTCCTCCTACTCCGTATTGGAGTGCTGGTCCTGCTCTACCTCTTCGTCTGGCGGATTGCGCGGACGGCGATTCGTGATGTTCGCGGCTCGTCTGAGAGCATGATCTTGAGCCCCGGCCATGGCTTCGACCCGAAGCCACCCCCTGCCGCTGTTCCCGTGATGCCGGCGACACCCGGCCGGCTTGTCGTGGTTGCGAGCGACATTCTGCCGCTCGGTGCTGCCGTGGTGCTGGATCAACCTGAGGTGCTTCTCGGTCGCGATCCCCGTGCCGCAGCAGTGCTGGATGGCGATGACTTCGTTTCGGGGCGCCACGCAATGGTGCGCGCACGTGGCGGTGCACCCACGGTCACGGATCTTGGTTCGACCAACGGCACGTACGTCAACGGCGAGCGCATCGCGGCAGAGACGCCCCTGCACGAGGGTGATGAGGTGGCGGTCGGTTCCACGCGGATGATCTACGAACCGGGTGCGACCCCATGATGCTCGTCGTCCGCGAAACGGGCGCCTGCAGCGACGTAGGGCAGGTCCGTCAGTCCAACGAGGACGCGCTCCTGCTTTCGGATCCGGTCTTTGCCGTGGCCGACGGAATGGGCGGGGCCCGCGCCGGCGAGGTGGCGAGTGCGATGGCCGTTGCCGCTCTCCACGGCTTAGACGGTGGCGAACAGGCGCTGGCCAGCGCTATCGAAGACGTCAACCTGAGAATTCATAACGCGTCTCAGGGCGACGCTTCCCTGCTCGGCATGGGGACAACGATCACCGCAGCCATGCTCGATGGTGATGCGCTGGTGCTCGGACACGTCGGCGATTCGCGCGCCTACCTGTTTCGCTCTGGTCGTCTCCAGCAACTAACCGACGATCACTCCCTGGTCGGCGAACTCGTACGCCGTGGCACGCTCACGCCTGCCGAGGCCGAACGTCACCCGCAGCGTTCGGTGATCACCCGCGCGCTAGGTGCCGAAGGTCGAGTCGACATCGATGTGCTGCGCATTGCGATCGAAGCCGACGATCTGATCCTGCTCTGTAGTGACGGGCTGACCGGGATGGTCGCCGACGCCGAGATCACCCGCATCCTGCGGGGCGGTGGCTCGCTCGAACAGCTCGCCCAGCAGCTCGTCACCGCAGCCAATGGCGCGGGCGGCGAAGACAACGTCACCGCCGTGTTGTTACGCATGGGTACGCGCGGCGCCGAGGACACCGAGCCAGAACGCCCACCAATCGTGATTCTGCCGCCGACAGCGCTCGATAGCGGTCCGATCCCCCCGCCAACGACACCCAAGCCCCGCCGCCGCCGCAGACTCAACCTCCTCACGGCCGGGCTCGTCGCTGCCGTCGGTATCGCACTCGCCGTCGGGATTGCCGTCGGCCTGCAATGGGCCCACTTCGTCGGTGCAACGCCCAATGGGCGCGTTGCGATCTATCAGGGCCTGCCCTTTGAGGTCACGAGTAGCGTCACGCTCTATCGCGCAGTCACGATTACCGACGTCCCGACGGCCGTGCTGTCGACGGACCAACGTGCCACCTTGCTCGATCAGCGCATCGGCTCGCTCGGCAGCGCGGAGGACCGCATCGCCGCACTGACCTCCGCCTCGCCCTGGCTGCGGTTGCCGCCGAGCGCACCGTGACCCCTGACCGCGGATTCCTCCGGCTGCCAATGCGCAACCGCGAGCTTGGCCTGATTGCTCTCGCACTGCTGATCGCGACCGCGGGTTTCGCAGCCGTCCAGCTTGCGCGCGCCCAAGAGTTCGCCTCATCACCCCTGATTGCAGCCGCGTTCTTTGCCGGCGCCTATCTCGTCGCTCACCTCGTCGTTCGCGCCACGTTGCCCGACGCCGATCCCTACGTGCTGCCAATCACCGCCGTCCTCACCGCGATTGGGCTGATTGAGATTTATCGCATCGACGCGACGCTGGCTCGCGATCAGGGCATCTGGATCGTGATTGGCCTTGTGCTCTTTATCGGCGTCATTATTGCCTTTCGGGACATTCGCCGACTGGAGACGCTCCGGTATACGTGCGGCGCTCTCGCGGTCGTGCTCTTGCTCGCCACGATTACCCTCGGGGCACAGGTCAATGGTGCACGGCTTTGGATCCGCATTGGCGGGCTGCAGATCCAGCCGGGAGAGTTCGCCAAGATCTTGCTGGTGATTTTCCTCGCGGGCTACCTCCGCGAACGCCGAGAGGTACTGGCCGCGCCAACCCGCAAGGTGCTCGGCGTTGGTGTTCCATCCCTACGCCACTCGCTGCCGCTGTTGATCATCGCGGGCGCCTCGCTCGTCTTGCTCGTCGCGATGAACGATCTCGGCTCGTCGCTGCTCTTCTACGTGATTGCGCTGGCGATGCTCTACATCGCAACGGGCCGCCTGCTGTTCGTCGGTCTTGGCGCTGGACTCTTCGCGCTCGGTGCCGCCGCCGCTGTGCAGATCACACCGCATGTGCAGACCCGCATTGACGGTTGGCTGCACCCGTGGGCCAACGAACAGGCGCAGTGCTGTTACCAGATCACACAGTCGATCTACACGATCGCCGATGGTGGTGTGCTTGGAGCGGGCTTTGGGCGCGGACTGATCCTCAACAGTGCCGGCGGCACGATCATCCCGTTCGCCCAGACGGACTTCATCTACTCCGTCATCGCCAATGAAATGGGGCTCGTGGGAGCCGCCGCAGTGATCCTGCTTTATCTCTTGCTCGCCTGGCGCGGCTTCCGTATCGCCACCACCGCTGATGACGGCTTTTCGAAGCTGCTGGCCGCCGGCCTCGCCACCGCGGTCGCCTTTCAGGTCTTTGTGATCGTCGGCGGCGTGATTCGTCTGCTGCCGCTGACGGGCCTGACACTGCCGTTCGTCTCGTACGGCGGCTCGAGTGTGACCGCCAACTTCGCAATCGCCGGCCTTCTGCTCTGCATCTCCCAACGCGCAAATCGAGAGCGCGTATGAACCGGCGGATTGGCAACCTCTTCATTGTGCTGGCCGTCGGTCTCTTGGCACTGATCGGAATGACCACCTACTGGCAGGTCTGGGCTCGCTCCTCACTCGAGGCGCGCCAGGCCAACGTCCGGTTGGTCTACCGCGACCTGGCGATCGACCGTGGCGCGATCGTCTCGTCTGACGGGGTCACCCTCGCCGAATCAAAGCCCGGCACGCTCGATGGCCGCACGGTCTACTACCGCCACTATCCGACGGCCGGTCTGGCCGCACAACTGGTTGGCTACTCGTCGCTCCTCGCCGGCCGCGCTGGTCTCGAACGGTCACTCGATCCCGAACTGACGGGCAGCACGGGCGATCTGGCTGGCGTCGTCAACTCGTTCGATCGCATGAAGGGCGACACGGTCCGTGGCGATCAGGTGGTGTTGCGCCTCAACGCCGCCGCACAGAAGGTCGCGATGGAGCAGTTGACCAACCTGGGAGTCCGTGGCAGCGTGGTCGTGCTCGACCCGAGCAACGGCGGCATCCTCGTGATGGCGTCAACACCAACATTCGACCCAAACACGGGCCTCGAAAAAGCGCTCAGTGACCCCGGCTCGCCGCTCCTCAATCGCGCCACCCAGGGGCTCTACCCACCGGGCTCGACCTTCAAGGTCGTGACCGCCGCCAGCGCTCTCGATGCTGGCGTCGTCACACCGGACACAAAATTTCCTGGCCCCGCCTGTATTGACTCGGGTGGTCAGAAGCTCTGCAACTACCACGACCACGCCTATGGACCGCACAACTTTGGCTACGCGCTGATCCACTCGATCAACACCACGTTCGCAACGGTCGGTGCCGATCTTGGCAGAGACAAGCTCGAAGCCACCATGCGCGGTTTCGGTTTCTTCTCCCGTTTCCCCTGGGACTACCCGCCCGAGCAATCCCTGCCCTCCGGCATTTTTAATCGCAAGGGCAACCTGGTCAGTGCCGACGCTCCGATCGACGTCCCGCGCGTCGCGATTGGTCAAGAACGCCTACTCGCGACACCACTGCAGATGGCCGAGGTTGCCACTGCCGTCGCCAATGGGGGCCAGATTATTCAGCCCGAACCGGTGCAAGAGGTTCGCGCCCCAGACGGCTCCGTCGTGCGGCGGCCCTCTCCGGTCTACCTCGGACGCGCCATGACAACGGAGACTGCGGCCACGTTGCGCGGGCTCATGAAGCAGGTCGTCGACGAGGGGACAGGCAGTGCGGCCGCCGTGGCTGGTCTCGACGTAGCCGGCAAAACGGGCACCGCCGAGACGGGTCGGGCAGGCAAAAACGATGCCTGGTTTATCGGTTTTGCACCCGCTGAGGCCTCGCGTTTTGCCTTCGCCGTGCTGGTCGAAGACGTCGATGGAACCGGTGGTGACGTGGCTGCACCGATCGCCGCTGCCGTACTACGGGCGCTGACTGCGCAGACAACGTGAGACAATCCCTAATGGAACAACATTGAGCCTCATGGACGACACCTCTCCCGGCGCCCTCTTTGATGGGCGCTACCGCATCGTTGGCCGCCTCGGTCAGGGCGGCATGGCGCGCGTTTTTCTTGCGCAAGACGAGTCGCTCCACCGGCAAGTTGCCGTCAAAGTGCTCGCCGATCGTCACAGTGACGACCCGCATTTCATCGAGCGCTTCCAACGCGAAGCCCGTGCTGCTGCTCGACTCAACCATCCGAACATCGTGCAGGTCTATGACCAGTCGCAGACCGCTGGCATGTCGTACATCGTCCAGGAGTACGTCGAAGGCGAGACGCTCAAGGATCTGATTCGGCGCGAGTCGCCGATTGAGCCGCGGCGCGCAATCACGATCGCACTGCAGATTCTGGCCGCCCTCCGCGTCGCGCATCAGCAAGGCGTGATCCATCGCGACGTCAAGCCTCAGAACATCCTCGTGCAGCCCGACGGCAAGATCAAGGTCGCCGACTTCGGCATCGCGAGTGCCGGCGATACCGAGATGACCGAGGCCGGCTCGATCGTTGGCACCGCCCAGTATCTCGCCCCCGAACAGGCACGAGGACTGCCTGTCGGACCGCCGGCCGATCTCTACGCGGTCGGCATCGTTCTCTACGAAATGCTGTCGGGACGCGTGCCCTTCGAAGGCGATGCTGCCGTCACCGTCGCCATGCGTCACGTGCAGGAGGCCCCCGAGGCTCTAACCGATCGTAATCCCCTCGTGCCCGATGCCCTTGAGTCCGTCGTCATGCGCGCGCTCGCGAAAGACCCGACGCAGCGCTACCAGAGTGCCGATCAGATGGGTATCGAGCTCGACCGCGTACGCCAAGGCCTACCGATCAGTGACGAGACCGCCGTCATCGGTGCCGCCACGATTGCCATGACACAGCTCGCCAGCGAGACCCTCGTCGCACCACCGCTCCCTCCACGTGAGGCTCCCCCAGCGCGCGGAGGTAATCCAAATCGCAGGCGCCTGTGGATTCTCTTGATCATCCTTGGCGTCGTGCTGCTCGCGGGTGTTGCCGGTGTCTACGCCTTTACGCGCGGCGGAACGGACAGCGGCGGCACAACGACAGGATCCACAACAACGACGGGTGCCCTCGTTGAGATTCCAAACCTGATCGGCCAGACCCAGGCCGATGCCACAGCCGCCCTCAAGCAGGCCGGACTGGCTGTTCTCATTACCAAGCAGGCCTCGACCGACGTACCGGCCGGACAGGTGATTGCGATGCGGCCTAATGCCGGGGGCAAAGTACCGACCGGTACAACGATCGAACTCCAGATTTCTGCTGGCCCAAATTTGGTTACCGTGCCAAGCGTTCAGGGTGCTGGCGTGGCCGATGCCACCGCTCAGATTGAGGCTCTTGGCCTCGTTGTCACGACGGTGGAGGATTCCTCTTCGAGCGTCGCCGTCGGCAACGTGATCTCGCAGGCACCGTCGGCGGGTGTCGAAGTCAAACCAGGCTCGACGGTCACGCTCACCGTTTCGAAGGGTAAGCAGACCAGCACCGTCCCGAACGTCACCAAGATGGACATCACGAATGCGCAGAACACGCTCATCGCAGCAGGCCTCGTGCTCGGCTCCCAGTCCGAGGCGAATGACGCCGCACCGATCGGGCAGGTGATCAGCCAGGACCCGGCTGCCGGCACGAGCCTCCCGCAGGGTGGCTTCGTCAACGTTGTCGTCTCTAAGGGCCCCGTCAGTGCCACAGTCCCCTCGGTCGTGAACATGTCACGGAGCAATGCCGAGTCACAGATCACCAATGCTGGCTTCGTCGCCAATACGCAGGAGAGCGCGGTGACCGACCCGTCGCAAGATGGCATCGTCATCTCGCAGAACCCGGCCAGCGGATCGTCTCAACCACAGGGTTCAACCGTGACGATCGTCGTTGGCCGCTATACAGGAACAACGACGTAGTGGCCGAGCGGCTGCGGGTTGCTGTCCTTGGTGGCGGTCGCTCGTCGGAGCACGATGTGTCGCTGCGCTCGGCTGCGAGTGTTGCTGCCGGACTTGACCCAAGTCGCTTTGACGTCGTTTCCCTCACGATCAGCCGGGCTGGTCTCTGGACCGACGCCGCAGGTGAGCCGGTTGCCGTCACACCTGGCGCCGGCGGGCCCTTGGGCTGCGATGTGGTCTTCCCTGTGCTGCACGGCCCGTTTGGTGAGGACGGCACGGTCCAAGGCCTACTGGAGATGCTCGGCGTCCCCTACGTCGGCTCGGGCGTCCTTGGCTCTGCCCTGACGATGGACAAGGAACGCTGCAAGTCGGTCTTGCGGGATGCGGGTATCGACGTGGCCCGTGAGGTCGTGGTACACCGCCATCAGTCGCGAGCCGAGATGCACGAGCAGATCGCAGCGCTGGGCTATCCCGTCTTCGTCAAACCGGCACGGCTGGGCTCGAGCGTTGGCATCTCGCGGGTCGAGACTGCTGCCGAGATCGACGCCGCCCTCGACCTTGCGCTCTCACACGACGAGAAGGTGTTGGTCGAGGAGTTACTCGTCGGCGACGAGGTCGAATGCAGCGTGCTCGGCCTGCCCCCGAACCTGACCATCTCGGAGGTCGGCCGGATTGGCTTCCATAACGAGTGGTACGACTACGACGCCAAGTATTCGGACGGTGGGTCGTGGCTTGAGGTCCCGGCAGAACTCCCAGCCGAGACTGCCAGTCGCCTGCGCGACACGGCCGCCCGCGCCTTCGCGCTCTGCGATTGCCACGGCATGGCGCGTGTCGACTTCTTCCACACGCATGAGGGCCGTCTCGTACTGAACGAGATCAACACGATCCCCGGTTTTACTGCGACGAGTTATTACGCTCGGATGTTCGAGGCCAGCGGTATCGCCTACGGCGACCTCCTCACGCGCCTGATCGACCTGGCACTCGAGCGCTTCGCAGCCGAGTCCTCGCTCCTGCGCTAGCCAGACGACAAGGGGAACGACCCCTTCAGCAGCTAGGCCCCAATCGGTACACCAATGACACGAATGTCATTGATGCGGAGAACGTAGGCACCGCGTTCCGACGGCAACCCGCTAATCCAGATCAGCACCGTCTTGACCGGTCCCCGGTGACGGATCCTCAAGACGGCACGCTGATGCTCCACCTTGACGGGGTCCATGAGTGTCGTCCACCCGCGCGGTGCTGTTGCCGGCTCGCTGCCACGTACCGCGTAGAGCGCAATCGTCGCACCCACCGGAGCGGTGCGCAGTACGAGGCGCGTGACTCGACTTGGCAGCGCCAGGCGCAGGGCGAGGCCGATGCCACCCTTGTTCCCAAGCGTGCTCTTTTTGTAGACCTCCGTTGACCAACCGGTGCTGAGAGAGTGATCAATTGCGAAGTGTGCATCCTCGTTGTTCTCTTTGCGATCACCCGCAGGATCAAGTGGCGTAATACCCACGATCCGAATTGGCCTCGGCGTATGACTCGCCCCCGTCGGGGCCACGGTCGTTGTGAGCTGTTCTGTGGTTGGCTGTTCGGTTGTCACCCCACCCTCCACCGTTGTCGTATCCACCACGACGGTGACCGGACCCGGCAGGCCGGTCGTGATGGCGCGTTGGTCCGCATCGCGCCGATCCACGACGGCCACCGCAGCAATGACCGCGAGGACGACCACCGTGATCGCAAGCGCACCAACGAGGACCTTGAGTCCGCGATTACGACGCTCGCCCTGCTCGCGCTCTGGCGTCTCCACTGGCACGAACGGCTCCCACCCAATAGGCCCTGCCGGCGGCTGGTGGCCATCACCAATTCGACGCAGAGCATCGCGCGCGCTCGCGGCCGACGGCGGGTTGATCGACGCCATGCTCTGCAACAGCCCGGCAAAACGCGGAGTCAGTCCCGGCACCTCGAGCAGATTCGTATCGTCGGGAATCGTCAGTACCTCACGCAGAATCGCCGCCAGTGCTCGTACGTCATCGTCTGGCTGGTCGGCTGGACGCGCCAAGCCCCCGGTGGCGAGGTCCTCTAGTCGCGGCGGCCCGGTCTCGTCGAGGGCCAGTGCATCGAGGCTGACCACGCCCTGTACGAGGCCTCGCTCGTGCAGCGTCGCAAGTGCGTCGGCAATAGCCGCACCGAGCGCGGCCGCATCGGCTCCCGTCAATTGACCCCGGGCCGCTAATCGCAACCGAGCCGTCTGCCCCGCGCGCGCTGGTGTCACGAGGTAGCGCGTGACACCGTCGACCCCGTGATCCAACACCACGGGGAGCGAGGGATGACGCACGGCTACGAGTGCTGCCAGCGTGGCATCGACCTGCGGATGCTCGTCGAGCAGCGTCACGATGACCACTCCACCACTAACGGCATCGCGCGCACGCCACACCACACGCCCGGGCGCCGGGGCCTCGGGGACCTCCAGCGTGTAGCGGCGTGCGATGACCCGACTGCTCACACGGCGCAGCGTACTGCACTGCGCTGGCACCGGCCGTCCCCCTCGCCTGCCAAACTGCCGCCAGATGGTTCTCTCTGACCGTGGAATCCGCGCCGCAATTGCGGCAGGGCGTATTGCGCTCGATCCGTTCGACGAGGCATTGATTCAACCTGCCAGCGTCGACGTTCGCTGCGATCGACGCTTTCGCGTCTTCCGCAACAGTCGCTACGGCCACATCGACGTCAAGCAAGAGCAGGCGGAACTAACCGAGCTGATCGAGATCACCGATGGTGGGCCCTTCATCTTGCACCCGGGCGAATTCGTGCTCGGTGCCACGCTCGAGCGCGTCACCTTGGGCGACGACATCGTCTCGCGTCTCGAGGGTAAGAGCTCGCTTGGCCGCCTCGGTCTGCAGGTCCATTCGACCGCCGGCTTTATCGATCCCGGCTTTGACGGACACGTCACGCTCGAGCTCGCGAACGTCGCGAATCTCCCGATCACGCTCTATCCCGAGATGAAGATCGGCCAACTTTCGTTCCTCAATCTCGACGGTCCCGCCGAGCATCCGTACGGCTCGGGAGCACTCGGTTCGAAGTACCAGGGCCAGGTTGGTCCGACGCCAAGTGCGTACTGGAAAAACTTCCAGTAACCACGTCCGATCCCGTTGATATCTTCGCGCTACCGCGGAAGGGGGGTGGTCCGTTCTTGAATAGCGACTGTACGGCAAGTGGAGGTCGGCGCACGTAAGGGCGTGTCCCTGGACCGACAGGGAATCGTCTAGCCAACGTTGGGGCAGCGGCACGATGCCGCGGCGCACCTTACGTATGACCAGCGTTCGACCGGAAGGGCCGGGTGGGCAACCACCCGGCCCTTCTTCGTTGCCGCCTACACTCCGCGGTATGCGACGTCTCGAGCCGCTCCTGGTGCTGCTCGGTTATGCGGTCGTCTCCGTTGTGCTGGTCGGCCGCTTCGTAATCCGAGCACCGCACGACGCCGTCGTCGGCAGCTTCGGTGCCGACCAAGGGTTCTTCGCCTGGTCGCTGGTGCACTGGGTTGAGGTGCTGGCCGGCAACCAGTCGCCCTTTCTGACCGATCGCATTGACGCGCCGATGGGCTTCAACCTCGCCTGGGCGACGACGATCCCCGGGCCCGCGTTGCTCTTTGCCCCCCTGACCGCGCTCGCCGGTCCGCTCGTCACCTACAACACGCTCGCAATTGCTGCCCCTGCCCTGGCTGCCTGGACGGCCTACCTGCTCTGCCGTCACGTGACTCAGGACTCGCTCGCTGCGATTTTGGGCGGCTGGATCTTTGGCTTCTCGTCGTACGTGCTGGGGGAGACCCTCAACCATCTCGACCTCGCCTTGGTCGCAGCCCTGCCGCTGATTGTGCTGGTCGTCATTCGCCTCGTCGAGGAGTCGATTCGTCCCAGGCGCGGTGCCTTGGCACTCGCGGGGCTGATCGCGATGCAGTTTTTGATCTTCACCGAAATTGCTGCAACCGCGACGGTCGTTGGAGGTATTGCGCTCCTCGCCGCACTCGCAATTGGGCCAAGCGGGCTCCGCGGACGGATCGTGCGGGCACTGCCCTGGATTGCGGCTGGTTACGCCCTCGCGATTGCAATCATCTCGCCACTCCTGATTGCCGCCTTTCTCCACCCCAACCCGATTGACGACCGGATTCGTCCCGACCTCTACCCGCTTGATCTAAAGAATCTCGTCGTACCAACGATCATCACCTGGGTTGGCGGTGCGCGCTTCCAGGCCGACTCGTTGCAGTTTGTTGGCAACCTCACCGAACAGTTGGCCTACCTGGGCCCGGTGCTGGTGCTCGTGGCGCTGGGTGGCATCTGGCGCTGGCGTTATGAGCGGTTCGTCTGGGTGATTGTCGTGACGACCATGGCCGCGATCGTGTTGTCGTTTGGCGCACATCTCACGATCAGTGGCGACCCCGGCTGGACGATGCCCTGGCAGGTCTTTACCCATCTGCCACTGATTCGACTCGCGTTGCCAACCCGCATCGTGGTCTATGCGTGGCTTGGGATCGCGCTGCTTGGATCGCTCTTTGTAACGCGGCGGCGCGGCGACCGCCTGCAGTGGTTCGTCGCGCGCCTTGGCCTCGTCGTGATCGCACTCGTCTGCCTCTTGCCGGTGCCGCGCGCCGACCTCTGGCGCACAGAGCTCCAGACGCCCGCTGGTATTCAGAGTGGCTCCGCCACGGCAGCGATTCCAAACGATGCCGTCGTGTTGATCCTGCCCTACTCCTTCCGTGGCAACGGCATGTACTGGCAGTCGATTGCCAAGATGCGCTACCGCATGGCAGGCGGCTACAGCGCGGCGGCGATACCGCTGGCGTATACGCAGTTTCCGGTGACCTTCGGGTTCTACAACGATCAGCTCCCCGCGAATCCACGCCAAGAACTGCTCCGGTATCTCGCCTTCACGGGTACCTCATGGGTCTTGGTCGATGCGCGAGCACCTGGCCCGTGGGCGCAATTCCTGCGCGAAGCGGGAGGCGTGCGGTCCGAGGTCGGGGGCATTGTGCGGTATCGCTTCGACCCGGCGGTCGTACGGGCGCAGGTCCACGGCGCCTGACACGAGTTGCCGGAAACCGGTAACGTTCCGCCGTGGCTGAAAACGAACCGACAGAGGTCGCACTCGCGACAATCCGTGCGGAGCAGGCGCGCGTGGTGTTGCTCGACCAGGTGCTCTCGCAGTCGCCGCCGGATCAGGTGATGGAGCACGCCACAGAACTCGGCATCGATCTCGGTGGGCGCCGCAGTGTGCTTGTCGTTGGCACGGTCTCGACGGCTGTCTTGGAGCGCCTTCGCGACGCAGCACTCTTGGTTGGCGTTCGAAGCGGAACAATTATCGCGATCGTTAGTGGCCGCGTCCCTCGTGGTGCCGAGACGGCAGGCCTCGGTCGTCCGGGGCTGGGCGTGACCGGTATCCGAACCTCATTCGGTGAGGCCGAGCGCGCACTCGAAGTTGCCCGTCGGCTCGGGTTGCGTGGTGTCGTCCCGTTCGCCGACGTGCTGCCAGAGGCACTGATCGGACAGGATCGCGAGACGCTCCGCGAGTTGGTCGAGCTCACACTCGAGCCTCTGCATAGCAATCGCCAGAGTGGGCCGCAGTACGTAGAGACGGCCACGACCTGGCTCCAAGAGGGTCTCAGCGTTGCGGCCACCGCCCGGGCACTCGACGTCCACGAGCGAACCGTGCGCTACCGCCTGGCCCGGATCGCAAAGCTGACGTCACTCGATCTCCAGCACGCTGACGATCGCTTTCGACTCGAGCTCGCCCTGCGTGGCTCGCGCCTGCTGGACGCTGTCTCCGACTAGGACCAGACCATTTCGTCGGTGTCGCCCCACTCGGCGGGCAGTGGTGTGCCTGTGGCGCGATGGAGTGCGAGCTTGAGCGTGCCAAGTCCCAACACCGCACACTTGACGCGCATCGCCGATAGTGGGATCGCTAGCTCGTCCAGGATTGCCTGCGAAGGCAACGCAGCCGCCTCGTCGACGGTCAGTCCCTGCACGAGTTCGGTCAACATCGAGGTGGCCGCCTGGGAGACGGCACAGCCGTGGCCCGTAAAGCGCATCTCTTCAATCGCCCCGTCCGTGAGTTTGACCTGCACGACGACCTGGTCTCCACAGAGTGGGTTCTGCCCCTCGGCCTCGGCATCGCACTCGGCCATCGGGCCGTGGTGGCGTGGATGCTGGTAGTGGTCCATCAGGTTCTCGCGGTAGAGATCGTCCATCGTCAGACTCCCATCACTCGGCGGACGTCGAGCAATCCGTCGACGAGCCGATCGATCTCGGCGTCGGTCGTGTAAAGGTAGAACGAGGCACGTACGGTGGCAGCGACTCCGAGGCGTTCGATCAAGGGTTGAGTGCAGTGGTGTCCAGCGCGCACACAGACAGCATGCCGATCGAGGATCTCGGCAATGTCGTGCGGGTGTACGTCTTCGAGCAGGAAGGAGACGACGCCCCCTCGTGCTGCCGCGGTCTGAGGCCCAATAATCCGCAGGCTCGGCACCTCAGCAAGACGTCCAAGCGCGTACTCCGTGATCGCGTGCTCGTGAGCGTCAATCGCTTCGAGACCGACAGCGTGTAGGTAGTCGATTGCCGCGTGGAGTCCGACGGCCTCGGCATAGGCGGGGGTGCCGGCCTCGAACTTCCAGGGCAGGCTATTCCACGAGGTGCGCTCGAGCTTGACCGAGCGGATCATCTCGCCACCCGTCAGGAACGGCTGCAGCTCGGCAAGCAGCGACTCGCGACCCCAGAGTGCACCGATGCCTGTTGGCCCGAGCGTCTTATGTCCGGAGAAGGCGAGGAAGTCCACATCGAGCGCCTGTACATCAACGGGCCGATTGGGCACCGTCTGCGCCGCATCGAGCACGACAACGGCGCCTTGTGCATGGGCCCAGGCGACGAGTTCCGCCACGGGCGGCCGCACCCCAAGCGTGTTCGACTGGTGGGTCACCGCGACGAGCTTCACATTGCCCTCACGCGCGATCGCATCGAGCGCGTCGAGCTGGAGGTTGCCTTGGTCATCGATGTCGAGAAACCGCAATGTGGCACCGGTCTGCTCGGCCAGCACCTGCCACGGCACGAGGTTGGCGTGGTGCTCGAGCACCGTGGAGACGATCACGTCTCCCGGGCCACAGTTCTGCGCGCCATACGTCTTGGCGACGAGGTTGAGCGCCTCGGTCGTGTTGCGCGTAAAGATCACTTCGCGGCGAGACGGTGCGTTCAGCAGCGCGGCAACGGCATCGCGCGCCGCCTCGAAGGCATCCGTACTCTCCACGCCGAGCGTATAGACGCCGCGATGCACGTTGGCATTCGACGTGGAATAGAAGCGCGTCATGGCGTCGAGCATCTGCTGCGGCTTTTGCGACGTCGAGGCCGAATCGAGGTAGGCCAATGGCTGTCCGTGCAGTTCCCGCGCGAGAATCGGAAAATCTGCGCGGATGCGGGCTAGATCGGTCGGAGTAAGGGGCGAAACCGTCACGAGTTAGGGCAGTCTAACGCAGGAGCTTTTAATCATGTGCGCCCGATCACAATACGGGCGCAACAGATTCTTAATAGTGATCCGCGATCGTTCCCTCAATGCACGCCACGCCAGACCAGACCGTCAGATTTCTATTGCTCGATCGTCGTCTACAATGGGCGCGGTATTTCGGTTCCCTCCACGCCCGAAACGAAACTTCTTAATGCGCCGCTTTGCCTCTCTCCTGATCGCCCTCTCCGCTTTCGCGGTGACGCCTGCGATCGCCAATGCTGCGCCATCGCAAGACTATGTCGTCATCCTCGATGACACCGCGAACGTGACCGCCAAGGTTCATTCCGAGGAGGCACGACAGAACGACGTCAGCCAGGTCTTCCGTCACGGCATCGATGGCTTCGTCGCCAGCCTCGACGCAACCGACGTGCGGCGCCTTCGCAACGACCCCCAGGTCTTGGTCGTCGAGCGCGACCGTCAGCTCTACTCTCTCGACACGACGAGCGTTGCGGACGTGCCCGCCGGAGCCAAGATCGGCTCCGTGATTCCGAACCGCTACATCGTCACCGTCGTCGCCAATACGCAGCCAGCGGTGTTTGCTCACAGTGCAGGGGCAACTCCCCTCGCCGTCTTTACTCACGCCCTCAACGGCTTCACGGCCGACCTCACACCCAGCCAGGTTGCTGCGCTTGCGCACGACCCCTCGGTGACGCGCATCGAGCCCGATCGTGTGGTGGGCATCAACACCACCCAGAACCCAGCGACGTGGGGTCTCGACCGCATCGACCAGCGCAATCTGCCACTCGATTCGAGGTACACGTATACCGCCACAGGCGCTGGTGTGAAGGCCTACATCATTGACACGGGCATCCTCAGCTCGCACAGCGACTTTGGGGGTCGTGTCGTCAGTGGCTACACGGCGATCAGCGATGGCAATGGCACAACCGACTGCAA
>CANKHS010000002.1 GCA_947481755.1 Actinomycetota bacterium
ACGTTCGTCAAGACTCTGCTCAAGCTCGCGGCGCAACTCGAGTAACTGTTCCTTGCCATCGATCGCGGCCTCCTTGCGAATCGTGTCGGCTTCGCGGTTGGCCGTCGCGACGGCGCGCTCAGCGTCAGCACGGAGCGCGTCGGCCTCTTGACGTCGGGTTTCGACCTCTCTGAGAGCCTCGTCGCTGGCGCTGCGATCGTGCGCATGCAATCGCTGGCGCACGATGATGCCGCCGATTGCGCCGCCTACGACCAGCGCAGCCACGGCTGCGATAACGGTCTCAAGCACGTTATTCTCCTGATGTCCGGTACGAACTGTCTTGATCAGACAGTGGAAGTTTCTGTCCGGAAGGCTAGCGCGCTCTGCGTTACGGCTCGGCCGATCCCGCTTCGTGCGCCTGTTAGTCCTCGAAGGGCTGACCGACGAGTCTCTCGGCCACGGACTCGTCAAAACCCCGTGATGCCAGCCGCTGCCACGCCTCGACGCCCGTGCGCATGCCGATCGCGATCTGCGCAGCCTGGTCGATCGCCGCATCGTCGAGGTGCGCCAGACAGTCCTGGATCTCGGCCGGCGCTACGCCCGCGACTTCGAGATCGTGCGCAATGCGGGCGGGCCCCCAGCCGGTTGTCAGTCGCAGGGTTGCGACGTCGCTGGCGTGGCGCGTATCGTCGATCGCTCCGATTGCCTCGAGACGGTCGGCGGCCTGGCGCGCTGCGTCTGCGCCCTCGCGCTTGGCGATGCGTTGTTCTAGTTCGCCGCGCGCATGTGAGCGGCGCCCGACCATTGCCGCGCCACGGTCGAGGGCGCGGGCCTCACGGGCACGCTGCTCCGCAGTGCGCTTGGTTGAAGTCGAGAGCGTCGCATCGACGAAGATCCCCAGCTCAGTCGCAACGAGTGCGTCCAGAACGAGCCACGGGTTGCCATCGAGTTCGATGGCAACCCGTAGGTCTGTTCTCGGTTGAACCGCGGTCACGACCCGCGCTGCCACGGGGGCTAGCCTTCAGCGACGACGGCGCCCTCGTCGGCGACCGCCACGGCCTCGTCGTCTGCATCAGCAGCGTCAGCGACGTCAGCAGGAGGAGGTGTCATTGGTGTGGCATCGGCCGGCGCGGTATTGCCGCCACTGATCGTGATGCCCTGCGTCTCTTCGATCCGACGCGTGATGCGACTGAGGACGTCAGGATGCTCATCGAGGAATCCGCGCACGTTTGCGCGGCCCTGACCGAGACGCTCCTTCTCGAAGGAGAAGTACGAGCCGGACTTCTCGATGATGTTGTCTTCGAGGGCAACATCGAGGACGGAACCCGACCACGAGATGCCGGTGCCGTAAATGATGTCGAACTCGGACTGTCGGAACGGTGGTGCAACCTTGTTCTTGACGACCTTGACGCGCACACGGTTGCCAATCGCATCCGTGCCCTCCTTGAGGGTCTCAATGCGACGAATGTCGAGTCGAACGGACGAGTAGAACTTGAGCGCTCGACCACCGGTCGTCGTTTCGGGCGAACCGAACATGACGCCAATCTTCTCGCGCAACTGGTTGGTGAAGATTGCGACCGTGCCGGTGCGATTGAGAACGGCCGTCAGCTTGCGCATGGCCTGGCTCATCAGACGCGCCTGGAGGCCGACGAAGGAGTCCCCCATCTCGCCTTCAATCTCGGCGCGTGGAACGAGTGCGGCAACCGAGTCAATCGCGACGACGTCGAGACCGCCGGAACGGATCAGCATCTCGGCAATCTCCAGCGCCTGCTCACCGTTATCGGGCTGAGAGACGAGGAGGTTGTCGATGTCGACACCGATGTTGCGTGCGTAGGTTGGATCCATTGCGTGCTCTGCGTCGATAAACGCGCAGACGCCACCCTTGCGCTGAGCCTCGGCAATCACGTGGTAGACGAGTGTCGTCTTACCCGACGATTCTGGACCAAAGATCTCGCAGATGCGTCCACGAGGCAGACCACCGACACCGAGGGCAAGATCGAGGCCGAGACAGCCCGTCGAGATCGCTGCAACCGGCGTACGCGTGGAATCGCCGAGGCGCATGACAGCGCCCTTGCCGTGTTGCTTTTCGATCTGCTGTAGCGCTGCCGCTACCGCCTTGTCTTTTTCGCTCATCGTGACCTCCCACCGGCTCGTGCCGGGTTGGACTGAATGCGGTTCGCTCGTGGAACCCAGTATGGCTGCCCACTCGGACGCCATTCATACACGCAACGTCGCGACTTTCGCGGGGTTCCTTACACGCCTGCGGAGAGACGCTCATCCTGCAAAAGCAGGCGCACGAGATGCAGACCAGTCAGCGCAGTATTCGTTCGAATCGCCTCACGGTCTCCAGGAAAGCGACGCTCCATCACCTGACTCGTCCCATTAGGACCAACGACCGCGATGTGCACGAGACCGACGGGCTTCTCGTCCGTGCCACCACCGGGTCCAGCGATGCCGGTCACACCAATCCCGATATCGCTCTGCAGCGTTTGGCGCGCCCCTTCGGCAAGAGCGAGCGCTACCTCAGCAGAGACGGCTCCGTGCGCCGCGATCGTTGTCGCAGGGACGCCAACCTGACTGACCTTGACGTCGTTCGCGTAGGCCACGATCCCACCGCGCAAAACAGTGGAGGCGCCTGGCACGCCCGCGAGGCGCGCCGCCACCATGCCGGCGGTACAACTCTCGGCACAGGCAATCGTCAGGCCGCGCTGGTCGAGTTCCTGCACGACACGGACCTCGACCGGGAGGTCGTCTTGGGCGTAGACGGCGTCACCGAAGGCCGCCACGAGTCCGTCCGCCAGAGCCGTTCCGGCTGCCCGTGCTGCGGGTGCAAAGCGAATCACAACCTCGACTTCGAGCCGAGTCGCACAGATCGACGTCTCGGTGCCGTGATCATCGCCACCCAGCTCGTCAAACGTACGAGCCACGGTCGACTCCGGTGTGTTCCAGATGCGCAGGACACGTCGCTCGAGCTGTGTCCCAAGCAGGCTGCTCATCGCATCGTGCTCGAGTGCGCGCCGCCAGACATCGGCGAGTTCGGTGGGTGGGCCGGGCAGGACGACGATTGTGGTCTGGCCGGGCACGATTAGTCCTGGAGCCGTGCCAGAAGGCGAGATCACGTGTGCGCCCGCAGGCCTCATCGCCTGTTTGCGTGCGCCAGGGAGAAGTGGCTCCACCGGAACCCCTCGCAGCGCTGCGTAGCCCGTCACGATCTCCGTGATCTCGGCCAGGGCGGCCTCGTCCAGCTCAAGCGCAAGGCCCGTGACATCCGCGACGATGGCGACCGTGCGATCGTCGTGCGTCGGTCCAAGTCCACCCGAGGTCACAATCAGGTCATAGCCGCCTGCGATGAGGTCGGCGAGCGCTGCTCGGAGGTGCTCCTCGCGATCGTCGACAGCCACGATCCGTTCGAGCCGAATGCCATGGCTATCCAGTGAGCGAGCGAGCGTTCCGCTGTTGCGGTCCTGGGTACGCCCGAGCAGGATCTCAGAACCCGTCACCAAGATCGCTGCAGTGAGGCGTCGGCTCACTGGGTGACCGCTGCCACGCGGCCGTTGGGATCGACTGAAAGCAGCGTATCCGTGGGGCCAGGCACGATCGGGCTGCCGTTGACGACCAGCGTGAGGGTGTTTGGGCGATCAAGTCGGATCAGGTAACCAGAAGACGATTTGGGCAACTGAAAGCCATCGGGCTTGGTGGGATCAGGGTCGACCTTCTGTTGGAACAGAGGTGCCGTCCCCTCCGGCGACCCGAGCGCTCGAACGGTCAGGGTTACCTGTGCGGAGGGAATCACGAACACCACGGCTTGAGCTGCGGCGGAGGTCGAGTCGGGTGCGGTCTGTGCTGTTACGGCGGTCGCGACAGGATTGACGGCCGCCTCGGTAACGGTCACCACGTTGGTGCCGTCCGTGGCCGGCAACGGAGTCGTCCGCGTTGATGGATAGGTCGACGCGATCACAATCAAGACCGCAATCGCCAAGATGCCGACGATCGCGACGATCACGATCCCCGACCCGCGGCTGGAGTTTCGGTTCGACCGAGCGCTGCGACGGCGTGGAAACATGACCTCGTCGTCGACCTCCCACGGTGCCGACGAGAAACGCTCCGAGAACTCGTCAATCAGCAGCTGGGCATCAAGCTCCAAAAACTCGCTGTAGGAACGCAAGAACCCGCGTGCGTAGGTTGGTCCAGGGAGCCGTTCGAAGTCCTCTTCCTCGAGCGCCACGAGATAGCTCGAGCGAATCTTGGTGGCCTCCGCGGCCGTATCAATGCTGACGCCGCGCTGTTCGCGGGCAGTACGAAGAGTGGCGCCGATCTCGAACATGCGCTCAGTCTATCGGGGATGAATAGTGCTTTAGCGCGCTTCTGCTGCGAACCGGTACCCAACGCCATAGTGCGTATGCACGTAGTCGTGGGTTTCGCTCTGCCGATCGAGCTTCTCGCGGATCTTGCGGACGCAAACGTCGACGGTGCGATCACGGTGCCGATACGGAATACCCCAGACCCGACGCTGTAGTTCGTCACGCGACAGTGCACGTCCCTCTTGGCGGGCCAGAGCGACGACGAGTCGGAACTCGGTTGGTGTCAGCTGACTATCGATCCAATCGGCCGGTGCTTGCCCTGGAGAAACACGAACGAACGCTCGTCGCAGGTCGGGATCAATGCGAAGACCATCTACCTCAATCGCTTCGCCACGTGGTTCGGAGGCCGCGACGAGTCGCGTCCGGCGCAGCAGCGCTTCGATTCGCGCGATCAACTCGCGCATTCCGAACGGCTTGGAGAGGTAGTCGTCGGCGCCAATTTCGAGCGTGTGTACCTTGTCGTGCTCCGACCCGCGAGCGGAGACAACAATCACGGGTACGCCAAGGTGGTCTTCGCGGATCGCCTCAGTCACAGCCCAGCCATCGAGTCCAGGCAGCATCAGGTCGATCACGGCGATATCTGGGCGAGCGTGACGCAGGCGACGAAGTCCACGTTCGCCGTCTTCGGCGAGGTCGACATCAAAGCCGGCATGCCGCAGGTGCATTGCCATCGCTTTTCCGAGGATGGGGTCGTCTTCGATTACGAGGACACTAGGCATTACCTGCAGGCTAGGTTGCTGAGCAAACCCGATGGGTTGCAGCATGGCCGCAGGGTGGTAACGAAGTGGTAGTGATCGTGGATCTGTCCCGAGATACCGTGCTTCAGGGCGTATCGTGCAGACATGCAGCTCCTCTACGCCGTCATCGTCCTAGCCGTTGGTGTTCTGGCCGGGTGGTTCGGTTCGCGGCTCCTACGACGGGCCGTGGTCGTGGACGAAGGCCGGATCGGTTCCCTGGCTGCCGACAGCGACGCGTCCTGGCTGGTCGATGCGCGCGGAGTTTTCGATGAGCTGCCGGTGATGATCGTCACTGTTGACGATGCTGATCGAATTGTTCACATCAACGACATGGCTCAACGCGAGCTGCCGATGTTATCTGTCGGTGACGCACCGGCAACCTGGTCGGCCCCGCTGGCAGAGATTGTGCTTCGCGCCCGAACGGGCGAAGAGCTGGGACTCCTCGAGACAATCGTGCTCGGCGACCCTCCGCGGTCGCTGCGCGTCTCGGCCGTCCGCTATTCGAGAGGCAGCGCGATGCTACTGGCCGATGTCACGGAGGAGGTGGATTTCGAGGAGGCTCGCCGAACGTTTTCGGCCGCCGTCTCCCACGAATTACGCACACCGTTGGCACGAATTCTCGGGTTGGCCGAAACGCTAGCGCTGCCCGATGTCGAGGACGAGCGGGATGAGCTCGTGATGCAGATTGAGAACGAGGTCGACGGCATGCGCCGCCTGATCGACGAGATGTTGTTGCTCGCAGCGCTTGATCGTGGTCGGCTCGCTGTCGCCGATGGCATTGTTGACGCCTGTGCCATCGCGGCGCATGTGGTGGATGATGCCCGGCAACGGCGAATTGGTAGGGGGCGCGAGATTACCCTCAGCGCTCCGGGCGAAGTAGACGTCCCGGTTGCAGCACGCCTGTACGAGGTGGTGATTCAGAACCTTGTCGACAACGCGTTGATTCACGGAGGTCCTGATGCGTCCGTCAACGTAACCGTCTCCACTGAGGGTGACATGGCACTGATCAGCGTCACCGACACCGGCACCGGTATTAGCACGCAGCATCTCCCCTTCGTGTTTCAACGTTTCTATCGTGGCGACGCCGCACGCAGTGGACCCGGGTCGGGCTTGGGTCTCGCCCTGGTCAAGCACATCGTCGAGGCCCACGGTGGCTCCGTGGACGCCGAGTCGGATGGTGCTACGGGAGCGACTCTGCGCGTACAGCTACCGCTCGCAACGTAAGGTCTCCTACTTGGATTCAGGTTCGAAGCGGTAGCCGACGCCGTAATGCGTCTGAATAAAGGAATAAGTCGTCGAGCGCATATCGAGTTTTTCTCGTAACTTGCGAACGCAGACGTCGACGATGCGATCTCGGGGACGATGAGGTGTCCCCCACACCCGCTGTTGCAATTCGTCGCGGCTGAGGACGCGGCCGCGTTCCCGCGCCAGCGTGACCAGAAGACGAAACTCGCGCACCGTGAGCTCGGCATCAATCCAGTCTCCTGGGCTGGTCTCGATCAGGGCGCGGTGCGTGCGAAAGTCGATACGGATACCAGGCGCTTCGAGCGGGGCCTCATCGCGCTCTGGTGCAGCAGCCGGTGTGCGGCCTGACCGACGCAACGCTGCTGCGACGCGCGCTACGAGCTCGCGCATCGAAGCGGGCTTGACGAGATAGTCATCAGCGCCAATCCCGAGGGTGTGGACCTTGTCATGCTCACTCGAGCGGGCAGAAAGCACGATGACGGGCGTCGTCACACCCTCTGCTCGGATCTGCTCGATCAGGCCCCAGCCGTCTGTTCCCGGCATCATCAAGTCAACGATGCAGACGTCCGGTCGCTCGAAGCGGATCTTGCGAAGACCACGTTCGCCATCGGCGGCCCATTCGACGTCATGACCGGCCTTCGTGAGGTGGCGACGCATGATGCCGGCGAGCACTTCGTCGTCCTCGACAATTAGTACAGTCGCCATGTACTCATCCTAACGGGCGGTACGACTGGGGTGTTCGTTGTATACTCACGCGGCTCGCGCAAGCGAGACGTGGTGGGCGTAGCTCAGCTGGTGGTAGCTCCGGGTTGTGGTCTCGGCGGTCGTGGGTTCGAGTCCCACCGCTCACCCTCGTACAACACTGTTTAGGCGTGGATTGCAAGCAGTGCCCTAGGTCGGGCCGGACGGGGTTGCCGTCGATTCGCCGGTCACCATGTACGTCGTTCGTTCGGCGACGTTGACGGCATGGTCCCCAACGCGCTCGAGCCAGCGGCCCGCAAACAACATCCGAGCTGCCCACTTGCGCAGCTCGGGATCGTTGTTCTCCATCGTCAAGATCGTGTCTGCAATCTTCTCGTTCTCGCGATCAACGAGCTCGTCCAAGGCGGACAGCAGGCGCGCTGCATTTGCGTCTCGGCGCTCGAAGGTGTCGATTGCCGTGCGCACCATCTCGGCGCCACGATCGCCCATGGCACGAAGAGCATCGGTAATGACAGCCTCCTCGACCAGCGCTCGTCGTGGTGGTGGTGTTGCGAGGTGCGCAACACGAGCAGCGTTGTGCGCCGCCCGTTCAAGGCTGCGGTTGATGTGCAGAGCCGCGAGCACCGTACGCAGGTCGCCGGCAACGGGCGCCTGTCGGGCTAGCAGCGTCTCAACTCGCACTTCGGTCTCGTTGTAGTGGAGCTTCACTTCGCTCTCAGCGGCCAAGGTGGCATCGAAGGCCTGCACACTCCAGTCGACAAGAGCGCGGGTTGCCTCGCTAACGGCGATTGCGGTCAGGCGACCCTCAGCCTGAATGCCGTTGCAGAGCTCGTCGAGTTCGTCCTGGAAGCCGACTCTCATCCGAATCGTCCAGTCACGTAGGCCTCGGTGCGCTCGTTGCTTGGTTTCGTAAAGATCTTCTCTGTACTGTCGACCTCGATCAAGACGCCGCAGCGCGTGCCGGTTTCGCCCTGGTCAACCGAGAAGAAGGCGGTCATGTCGGCGACCCGCGCTGCTTGCTGCATGTTGTGGGTGACGATTACCACGGTGTACTCCGACTTGAGGTCCGTCATCAGATCCTCGATCGCGGCTGTCGAGATCGGATCGAGCGCCGAGCACGGTTCGTCCATAAGAATCACATCGGGCTCGACCGCAAGCGCTCGAGCGATGCAGAGCCGCTGCTGTTGGCCGCCCGACAGGCCGAGGGCACCTTGCCTGAGGCGATCCTTAACTTCGTCCCAGAGCGCGGCGCGGCGCAGAGCCTGTTCGATGCGATCGTCGAGCCCGTCCTTCATGCCGAGAACGCGCGGGCCAAAGGCGACGTTGTCGTAGATCGACTTGGGAAATGGGTTCGGCTTCTGAAAGACCATGCCGATGCGCTTGCGGACCTCGATGGCATCGATTTGTGGTCCGTAGAGGTCCTCGTCGTGGTACAGGCATGCACCGTCGACAACGGCGCTTGGAATCAGATCGTTCATGCGGTTGAGGCATCGCAGGAATGTGCTTTTACCGCAACCCGATGGACCAATCAACGCCGTCACGGTATTGCGATGGATGTTCAGGTCGACGTCGCGGAGCGCGCGTACTCCGGCGTATCGGACACCAAGCTCGCGGCAGTCAAAAACGACCTCACGCTGATCCATTGGGAGCTCAATGCTCTCATTAGACGCGCCCGCCATCGTCTCTGGTTGGAGACCTCTGGGCTGTGTGCCTGTCGTTGTCGGCGGGGCGTCCACGCTTACCACTTCCTCTCGTACCGATTTCGCATCCAGATCGCAAAACCATTCATCGTGATCAGGATTGCCAACAGCACGATGATAGCCGCGGCGGCAAGACCTTGGAAATCGGCCTGCGGCAATTTGATCCACTGGTAGATCAGAATCGGCAAGACCGTGTATTGCGTCAGGAGCCCCGGGTTATACGACACGAATGTCGCGGCGCCCACCATCAGGAGAGGCGCGGTTTCGCCGATGGCACGGGAGAGGCCAAGGATTGATCCCGTCGCAATGCCGGGGATGGCCGCCGGTAGGACCTCGCGCCAGACGACCTGCAGTCGGGTTGCACCGAGTGCCATGCCGCCCTGACGGACTGAATCAGGTACTGCGCGTAGCGCCTCCCGTGCAGAGATAATCACCGTCGGTAGCATTTGGAGTCCGAGGATCAATGCGCCCGCGAGGAGGACTGGGCCCAGCCCAAGCCCGCGGACCAAAAAGGCCAAGCCTAGGATGCCGAAAATGATCGAGGGGATGGCCGCAAGATTCTGGATATTTAGCTCGATCAAACGAATCCACCAGCGATCTTTCGGTGCGAACTCTTCGAGATAGACCGCCGTGGCGATGGCGATCGGGAGTGCGGTAGCGATCAAGACCAGAGCGATCATGACGCTCGCGATGATCGCTGGGCGTGCACCAGCCAAGGCGGGGTTCGCTGACGGTGCGTTGGCCAACAATGTCGGATCGAGATAAGGCAGGCCGTCCCGGAGGATGGTGAAGAGCAACACGAACAGCGCGACCAGACCGACTAGGGTCGAGAACAGGAGGTACACGAGAAAGACGCTCGCAGCGAGACTGCGGTGCCTGCGGCCGGCCAACGAACGCTCGACAGCCCTGGTGGCATGCACGGAGGCGGTGCGCGTTGGCCCGTTCATTCGTAGACCTCACGGAAGCGCCGCACCATGCGAATCGCAACGATGTTGAGTAGGAGCGTAATCACGAACAGCGTGAGGCCGACCGCAAAGATTGTCTTGTACGAGATCGAGCCGACAGGGACATCCCCCGCTCCCGTAGCGGCAATAAAAGCCGTCATGGTCTCCACGGAGTCGCCGGGCATGAACGACACGTGCGCGAGCTGACCGGCCGCAATCAAGACAATCGTCGTCTCGCCGATGGCGCGTGAAATTGCCAAGACGAACGACGCGGCAATGCCAGAAATGGCAGCGGGCACGACGACACGGGTCGAAACTTGAAAACGATTCGCGCCGAGACCAAATGACCCTTCACGGAGCGAGCTAGGAACCGCCTTCATGGCGTCTTCGGACAGCGAAGCCACTGTCGGTAACAGGAGAACACCAATGATGATACCGGCCGAGAAGGCGTTGAAGATCTCGACCTGCCAGCCGAGTGATCGGAGGAGCGGCGTGAGAAATGTCAATGCGAAATAGCCGAGCACCACGGTTGGAATACCGGCGAGTACCTCAAGCACGGGCTTGATCACCGCGCGAGCGCGGGGCCGCGCATATTCGCTCAGGTAGATCGCCGTTCCGAGACCCAGAGGAAGACAAATGGTGCAGGCCCAAAACGTGGTGTTGAGGGTGCCTGTGATGAGCGGGAGGACGCCGAAGGCGGCCGGCTTGAAGAGTGGCGCCCATTTGGCGGTGGTGAAGAACTCAGCCGGTGAGACCTCGGTAAAAAACTCCAGACTCGGGACCATCAGCGCGACCACGATACCCACCGTGACGAGGATCGAAATTACCGCACACAGGGCGAGCACGCCGATCACGACGCGCTCGCCCGTGCGGTTGCCTCGGGAGGTCAGTGGTGGCCGACCTCCCGAGGACTTCCCAATTGCATTTGTAGCCACGCGGGTAGGCTACCCGGCGAGCCCTGCGGCAACAGTCTTGGCCTGTGCAAGCTGCTGGTCGGCGAGCGGTACGAACAATGCTTCCTTCGCGAGCGTCGGCTCATTTGCGACGTAGTAGTCGATGAAGGCCTTTACCTCGGGACGCTGCGTGGCCGTCTCCGAGAAGTACATGTAGAGCGGGCGCGACAGCGGCGTGTACGTCGCGTCCTGAACAGTGGCCGTGTCGGGGGCTACACAGCCGGAACCGGAGTCGACCTGAAGGAGGTTCAACTTGTCCATGTTCTGCTCGTAGTACGACAGTCCGAAGTAGCCGAAGCCACCCTTCTCGCCTTCGACGCCCTTGATCGTGACGTTGTCGTCCTCAGATGGCGAGAAGTCCGTGCGGCTTGCACCCTCATCACCATTGATGGACTTGGTGAAGAAGTCGAACGTGCCCGAGTCGGTGCCAGGGCCGAACAGCTTGAGCGATTCCGTGGGCCAGGATGGATTGACGTCCTGCCAGGTTGTGGCTTTCGAATCCGGCGCCCACATGGTTGCGAGTTCCTTCGTCGTGATGCACTTGGCCCACGTGTTCTCTTTGTTCGTAACGAGCGCGATGCCATCGTTGGCGACGATGAGCTGTGTGAACTTGATGCCCTTGGCGTCGCAGGCAGCCTGCTCCTCCGGCTTGATCTCGCGGGAGGCATTCGAGACGTCGGTCTCGCCGTTACAGAACTTGGCGAAGCCGCCGCCCGTGCCCGATGTACCCACCGTGACCGAAACATTTGGGGCCTGTGCCTGGAACTTCTCTGCAGCCAGCGTGGCGAGGGGCGCAACGGTGCTCGACCCGTCAACGACGATCGAACCGCTGAGCGTGGTGTCGGCGTTGGCTGCCGTTGTTGCGGCCGAGGTATCACTGCTGCGACCTCCGCCGCACGCGGCGAGGGCAGCACCAATTCCGGCAACGGCGATAATGGTAATCAGGGACTTGCGCTTCAACACGATGAGATTTCCTCCGAGAGGGCGAGAGTGGATACCTGCAGTGTGTGCGGGCTCCGCACACACGGGGGTTCGGCTTCGGTTCGCCCACGGTTACGAAGTGGTGACGAAAACAGAGATTGTGGTTGACTGGAGGTGAACGGAGCTACCGCAGAACAACGTTGGCGACGTGCGCGTGATCGACGACCAGCAACAGTCGGTACCATGGCTAGGTGAGTACGCCAGATACCGACACCTCGGAGTCCCGCCTCTTCAATCGCGAGATCTCCTGGTTAGCCTTCAATCATCGCGTTTTGGCCTTGGCTGCTGACACGACTGTGCCGCTGTTGGAACGCGTTCGCTTCTGCACGATCTACGCGAACAATCTCGATGAGTTCTTCATGGTCCGCGTCGCTGGACTGATCGATCACGTCGTGCAGGGCACCGAGCCGTCGGACGGAACGCCTCCCCAGGAGACGCTGGATGAGATCGCCGCTCGGTATCGGGTTATGCAGGCAGAACTCGAAGACACGCTGCATTCTGATTTGCTGCCTGCCCTTGCTGCAGAGGGGATCGAGATTGTGCCGCTTGAGGCCTGCTCCTTCGAGGAACGGGCCGAGTTGGAGACGATCTTTGATCAACAGCTCTACCCCGTCTTGACACCGCTGGCCGTTGGTCCCGGGCAGCCGTTTCCGTATATCTCGAACCTCTCGCTTTCCGTGGGCATTACCGTTCGCGACCCGTCGACGGGCGAGACGCGGTTTGCGCGCGTCAAGGTGCCTGAGGTACTACCCCGACTGATTCAGGTTGGTGATCGCTCGCGCTTTGTCCGCATTGACGAGGTCATCGCACACGGGTTGCCTGCTCTGTTCCCCGGGATGGAGATCGTTGGCTCGAGCACGTTTCGCGTGACACGCGATGCCGACTTCGAAATCCAAGAAGGCGCCGATGATCTCCTTGAGGCCGTTGAACGAGAGCTCTCCCGACGTCGTTTTGGTGATGTCGTACGACTCGAGATCGACGAGTCCATGCCCGCCGATATGCGCTCGATGTTGATCGATGCGCTCGACGTCGATCTGCGTCAGGTCTTCGCGATCAGGCCCCCACTCGACCTCAGCGGTCTCGGGGTGTTGACCAAGGTGAGCCGGCCCGACCTCAGGTTTAGCGCGTGGCAACCGCAAGTTCCGGCGCGACTGACCGCAGACGATGACAAGCCCGTCGATCTCTTCGCCGAGATCCGCAAGGCCGACATCCTTGTCCACCACCCCTACGAATCGTTTACGGCGTCGGTTGAGCGCTTCATTGAACAGGCTGTCGCGGACCCCAACGTGTTGGCGATCAAGCACACGATCTATCGCACGAGTGGTGATGCCCCGATCGTGCCTGCGCTCGCAGTTGCCGCAGAAGAGGGCAAGCAGGCGGTCGCACTCGTAGAGGTAACGGCGCGTTTCGACGAGGAACGCAACATCCGCTGGGCGCGTGCACTTGAACGCGCGGGTGTCCATGTCGTGCATGGTCGAGTCGGGCTCAAGACACACTGCAAGCTCGCCCTCGTCGTGCGTCGTGAAGGTGGTCGCACACGCCGCTACGTCCACATTGGCACGGGTAACTACCACCCCTCCACCGCCCGTGCCTATACCGATTTTGGGATCTTCACCTGTGACGAGGAGATTACCGCTGACGTGGCGGACCTATTCAATCAGCTGACTGGCTTCGCGCGTCCCCAAGGGTTCCACGCAATCTGGACAGCGCCGATGCATTTGCGTCGGCAGGTGATCGAGGAAATTCGACGCTGCGCACGAGAGCACAAGCGCCTGTCGCCGGCCAGCATTACGCTCAAGATGAACTCACTCGTCGACGCGTTAATCATCGACGAGCTCTATGCCGCGTCTCAGGCCGGCGTCTCGATCGATCTCATCGTGCGCGGCATCTGCTGCCTTCGTCCCGGGGTTCTCGGTCTTTCCGAAAATATCCGCGTGATCTCGATCCTTGGTCGCTTCCTCGAACACGCCCGAGTCTTTCGGTTCGTCACCGACGTGGAAACGACGACGTACATCGGTAGCGCCGACATGATGCCGCGTAACCTCGATTCCCGGATTGAGGTCATCACACCCGTCCGCGACGCAGATCTCCGAGAACGAATTCATGGGGTTCTCGACCTCGAACTGGCCGACAATGCGGGCTCGTGGAACCTCCAGTCGGATGGTGAGTGGATTCGCCGTTCCCCCGCGCCGGGTCAGCAGCGGACATTCGCACAGGAAGAACTGATGCGTCAGGCTGCAGCCGGCTCTACCCCAGACAATCAGGATCGATTGGCTCGACGCGAAGAGTCGGCAGAACGCATTCGACGAGCGGAGCGCGGCGAGCGTTAGCTCACGCGGCTGCGCACGAGTTCTCGTGCCAGCACTTGAGCCTCGTTGATCGACGCTCCGTAGCGCGTCGCCCCGAGTTCCAGTGCCTCTGTCCGTCCGATACCCGTGCCGCCGACGATGGTCAGGAAATCGGCCGCCGCGAGTGCGGACAGTGCCTGACTGATGCCAGAGCGATCTTCGACGCAGCAGGAAAGTGCGACGACGTCGGCCTGTTCTCTCTCTGCCATCTGCACAATCTCGCCCACGGGGAGATCCGCGCCGAGATAACTCACTCGGAAGCCGTCCACGTGAAGGCCAGCAGAGACCATCTGTGCGGCAAGGGAATGCCGATCACCGACGGCTGAGGCCACGACGACGCATCCGACACGCGGACCGGTTTTGCTCGAGCGCGAGGAAATATGCTCCAGCAGACCTTCGATGATTCGCGACGCACGATGCTCCTCGGCGACCGTCAGGTTTCCTGCCCTCCAGAGGGCACCGATCCGCGTTAGCGTCGGCCCGTACAGGCGATCGCAAAGATCGGCCACAGTGGCGCCTCCGTCCAGCAGACGCTGGGACTGTTGGCGCGCGGCCCCGCTATCTCCAGCGATCAGTACGTCGAACAGCTTGTCGACCAATTTGGACCAGTTGTGCGCGCTCCGTTGAGGGACAGCGCCTTTACGCGCGTCGCGTTCGCTGAGCCACGCATCAAGATCGGAGGAACGAATACGGTAGGTTCCACCAGCAACCAGGGCGTTGAGTTCGCCGCTGCGAACGCGTCGATACAGCGTCTGATAATGGCACCCAACAACGTCAGCGGCCTCTTGGAGCGTCAGTAGTTGCTCGGTCGTTGTCACAGTCGTCTCATCGCAATCATGCCTGTTCCGGCTTAGAGCGCGGGAGATTCCACGTGATGTTCGTTGCCCGTTGGATGCAGCCCGCGGTGGCGAACGACGACGGCGAGCACTGCGCCTGCCCCACCGACGACGGCCAGCCAGAATGCGGCGCGCGGCTCAATCGCGTCCGAAATGATGCCCGCGCTCGCGGCGCCAGCTCCGATTCCGACGGTAAATGTCGTTGAGACCCAGGTAAACGCCTCGGTGACGGTTCCGCGCGGCGCGAGGGATTCGATCAAGACGTAGAGCGTCGCGATCACGGGTGCGTTAGCGATCCCCGTCACCACCAGCAACACGCCGAGTTGCCACGGGGTTTGCGCAAGCATCAGCACGAGGAAGCCGGCGAGATTGAACAGCAGCAGCAGCCCAAGCATGCGTTGCGGTGTCTGCGGCCAGCGGCGGAGAGCGAAGAGCAGCCCGCCGATCACACTGCCTACCGCCCAGACGGCAAGCAGGGGGCCAGCGCTGTGGTGCATCGAATCGGCGTAGGCGGCGATCGCCAACTCGAGTGCGCCCCAGGCAAAGGCAAGCCCCAAAATGGACGCCAGCACGCGGCGGACTGGACTTGCGGCTAACGGACCCAGTAGGTGTCGTTCTCCGACGTGAGCCGAGCGCCAGGTGCGACTCTGTTCTGACGTCGCAAACCAGGTTACGCCGATCACGCTAAACGCCGCCATGACGACTAGCGTCGCCCGCGGATCGATCGCGCCCGCGATGGTCGCCGCGAGGAGCGGACCCAGAATCCAGATCGCCTCTTGTGCGGTGGAGTCGAGCGAGAACGCTTGCGTGAGTTGACGGCGGTCGGTGAATAGCGTTGACCAACCCGCGCGCATCGATGCGGCAAGCGGCGGGTTGGAGAAGCCGTACACGATGCAGAGGCCGAACAGCAGAATGCCGCCGGAGGGAGCAAGCAGGGCGAGAGCCAGCAGCGCTGTTACCTGCGACAGCATGCTCAACACGAGCACGCGCGTCTGTCCCTGACGATCAATCAGTCGCCCCAGGACGGGCGAGCCGAAGCTCGTACCGATCGTTGCTGCACTGACAGCAAGCCCCGCGATCGCGTAGGAGCCACCCGCGCCACGCACCAGCAAGAACAGCGCAAGCGCCCCCATTCCAACGGGCATTCGACCGACAATGGCGGCGACGATCAGGCGCGGGACAGACGGAACACCGAGAATGTCTTTGTAGGGATACCGCACGTCTGCAGTGTGCGTGGTATCGCAATATGACCGCCCCGGGTACCGTTCAGGGGCGCCCGTAGCTCAGGGGATAGAGCAAGAGACTTCTAATCTCGAGGCCGCAGGTTCGAATCCTGCCGGGCGCATCACGACCGCGGGACCGACTGTTGAGCTAGCGGCGCCAGTATGCGCGGGTGAAGAGCACAAAGATCGGGATGATCTCGAGTCGCCCGATCCACATCAGCACGATCATCGCGACCTTGCTCTCCCACGGATAGCCGGCGAAGGAACCAAACGGACCCGATGCGCCGACGCCGGGGCCGACGTTACCGAGCGTCGTCGCCGCCGAGACCATCGCGGTAAACGTTTCCTGTGCGTAGCCGCGTAACGTGCAATCGAGCAGGATGAAGATCGTACCCACGACCCAGGCCGCGAGGTACAGCCCCGCGAATACCGTCGCCCCCTGAATCGCGCTCTCACGCACTGGGGTCTTATTCACACGCACCGGGAGAATCGCCTCAGGGTGGACGGCTGTCTCGACATCGCGTCGCATAACGCCCGCAATCAGGCGAATACGAATCACCTTGATTGCCCCTGCTGTAGAACCTGCGCAACCGCCGATGAACATGGTGAGAAAAAGGATCAGAAGGCAAAAGGCCGCCCACGTATTGAAATCCTGTGACGCGTAGCCCGTCGTCGTCATGATGCTGACAACCTGGAACGTGGCCTCACCAAACGATGCAATCCATCCCTTATCGGAGGTCGCCAGCAAGCCGACTCCAACGAGAATCGATGCTCCAGCGAGGATTCCGATATAGACGCGAAACTCGCCGTCGCGTACCGCTGCACCCCAGTCGCGCTTGACCATCAGATACCAGAGGGCAAAGTTGGCGCCGGCGATCACCTGGAAGATCGTCATGATCGTCAGCGTCGCTGCGCCGTACGGCTGCATCGAGTCCGCATTGGGTGAAAAGCCCCCGGTCGACATTGCCGTAAACATGTGAACGATCGACTCGAATAAGTTCATTCCGACTTCGAACCCGAGGAGCCCAACGACCCACAGAGCAGCCACCATCACGATCGAGATTCCCGTGTAGACGAGCCATAGGTGGAGTGCGGTATCGCGCAACCGGGGCGTCAACTTGTCAACTTCAGGGCCTGGTGCCTCGCGCTCGAGAAGCGCTTTGCCACCTGGCCCCGTCCGGCCAAAGACCGCAATTGCGAGCGCGACGATACCCATACCACCGAGCCACTGAGTCATCCCTCTCCAGAAGTAGATCGAGTTGTTGTGTGAATCGAAATCACTGATCACGGTTGATCCCGTGGTTGTGAAACCACTCATGGTCTCGAAGTAGGCGTCGACGAGGTTGCCGAGATCTCCGCCCTCGACCATGTAGGGAACACCGCCGAGCAGTGCGGCGCCAGCCCAGGCAAAAGCGACGACGGCAAATGCCTCGCGCACGGTCACGTCGTCGGAGCGACGTCCGCAGGCAAACTCAATGGCGTACCCGGCTACGAATCCGATCGCGAGCGTCACAACGAATGGGATGATGGTCTCGCCGTAGATCAGGGCAACCACGATCGGCACGAGCAGCGTGAGACTCAGCCAGCGAAGAATTTTGCCGACCATACTCAGCACCGCGAGCAGATCTACTGCGAGGTACTGACGCGACTGGGCCACGACTGCAGAGGTCATAGGGCCTGTTCGAGCCCAGGAACCTTCGCAGCCTCAGCGACAATAATGGCCGAGTCGCCAGCCTGCAGAACGTCATCCCCACGTGGGAAGATCACGCGTCCGTTGCGGACAATCGCACTCACAATCGCGCCCTCGAGGGGTCGCTCGCGGAACGGTCGACCGATCAGTGCACTCTCACTCCGTACCTCGAGCTCCAAGACCTCGACGCGATCGTTTTCAAGCATCGCGAATCCGCGGGTCCGAGGATCATGGGTAAAGCGGACGATTTCCTCGGCCACCACGAGGCGCTGGTTGAGCGCGTGATCGATACCAACCTGCTCGAAGATTGGAACGAGTTCCGGATTGCCGACGACGGCAATGGCAACGTCGACACCGGCCTGCTTCGCCAACAAACCAATCATCAGGTCGCGTTCATCACTGTCGGTGCAGCAGACGATCGCATCCGCTCGCCCGATGTTCTCGCGCTCAAGAAAGCGTGGATCCGTCGCGTCCGCGCAGAAGACGTGTGCGGCCTCAATCTCTTCTGCACAGCGCCGCGCCGCGGAAGCGTCCCAGTCGATGATGCGCACGCTGAGATGTTGGGCACAAAGATTTGCGGCAATGGCGCGACCCGTTGCTCCAGCGCCAACGACAACAACCTCCCGAATCTCATGGACGCCGCGCCGTGCGAGTCGGTGTGCCCAATCACGGGATGCCTCAGGCGACGCAATCACGACAACGCGGTCGCCCTCGAGGACTACGTCGTTGCCGCCTGGAATGGTGATGCTGTCGCCACGAATCAGCGAGGCGATCACGCTGGCATCGGGGATGTGGATATCAGCAATGCGTTTGCCGACGATGTTCTCCGTGGCATCGGCGTGCACTTCAAATTCGACCATCTCGGCGCGGCCGTCCGCAAACATTGCAGTCTGTAGTGCGCCGGGTAGGCCGATCGCCCGGACGACAGCCTGCGCGATCTCGTTCTCTGAGGCAATCATCGCGTCCACGGGCAACTCGCCTCGGCGCCAGGCGTCGAGATACTCAGCGCTCGACGTTCGCACGAGTATGCGGCCCGCGCACAACGAACGCGTCTGCAGGGCGGAAACGATGTTCACCTCGTCGCGGTCGGTGCAGACGATCACGAGGTCAGCCCGCTCGACGCCAGCGCGAATCAGTGTCGAACGTGACGTGCCATTACCAGCGACCGTGAGTACGTCATAACGGTTTGTGATCTGGTTGAGGAGGGAGTCGTCAAGGTCGACGATTGTGACGTTGTGCTGATCGTGCACAGCCGCTGCGACGCTGGTGCCAACACGACCAGCTCCGATGACAAGGATCTCCACGCATCCAGAATAGACGCTCGATCTTCGCCCGCGCGCTATTGTTCCGGGGCGCAATGCACCGATCACCTTCAACTACCCCTTATGCCTCGTATCCGTCGACCCCGGCCCCGCGCCGCGTCCGTCTCGGTTCCGTTTTCGTCGGAGCCTCGCGTCAGCGTGCTCGAGCAGGGTGGTATGCGGTGGATCCAGATGGAGTCGCCCGGGCCTGCTGAGATCGCCTGGTTGGAGAGCGAGTTCTCCTTCCACGAGCTTGATATCGAAGACGTCCGTTCGCGACGTCAGCGCCCGAAGGTCGACGATTATCCCGATTATGTCTTCGTGGTGCTGCATTTTCCGTGGTACGACAAGGCGTCGGGTCGTCTCTTTCCTGCCGAGGTAAATGCCTTCATCGGTAAGGACTTTCTGATCACGATTCCGAACGTGCCACTGAAGCCGGTCCGGAACGTCTATCGGCGTCTTGAGGCGAATCCCGAGGAGTGCGCGGAGTGGTTTGCCAAGGGCTCTGGCTTCCTGTTCTACGAGGTGCTCGACGCGCTCTACGGCTACTGCTTCCCGATCCTCGATCAGATCGGGCGCAAACTGGAAGAGATCGAAGACCATATGTTCGAGCGCGATCCGGACGAGTCGATCGTGCGCCAGATCTCAAACGCCAAGCAGGAGATCATTTCCTATCGCAAGATCACCAAGCCGCAACGCCCGGTTTTGCGCCAGCTGGAGCGTGCCGGTGAACGGTTCCTCGCGACCGAGGAACTCGACATCTACTACGACGACCTGATCGACTCTGCCGAGCGCATCTGGGACCTCTTGGAGAACTACAAAGAGGTTGTCGAAGCGCTTGAGGTGACGAACGAGACCGCCATTTCTCATCGGCAGAATCGCATCTTGCAGGTCCTCACCGTCTTGACGGTCGTGTTCTTGCCAATCACCTTCGTCACGAACCTGTTTGGCATGAACGTGCCGGTGCCCTGGGCCGAGTCGGGGCCGGCGTTCATTTTCATTCTCGTCTCGCTGATGGTGACCGTCGTCTCGCTGCTCGGCCTCGCCCGCTGGCTCCGCTGGCTCTAGCGCGAGCGAATTGACGTCTGCGCGGCCTGTTCGGCGAGCCGCGTGACAGCCAACTCGCCCGCCTGCGGACCGTACTTCTCGTAGGCGGCCCCAAACCGTGCCCGCGCTGCCGTCGCGAGATCGCTGCTGTAGCCCATCTCGCTCTCGATTTCTCCGATCAGGCGCAGGTCCTTGACGCACAGCGCGAGTGTGAACGACTCGTCGTCATCGTCCGCCAAGATGTTGGGCAGATCGTGCCCGGCAACCCACGAGTTGCCAGCGCTCTCGCGGACGAGTGTCGCGAAGGTGTCGACGTCGATGCCACAGCGTGTCGCCAACGACAGCGCGTCCGACAGTGCCGTGACGTGGATGAACCAGAGCATGTTGGTCAGCAACTTGGCTGCGGTACCCGTTGAGGCGGGCCCCATGTGGTGAATGCTCGCGGAGATGGCTTCGAGCGCGGGGCGTGCAGCCGCCAGGGCCTCGTCTGTGGCTCCACACATGATCACGAGCGTGCCGTCTGCTGCGCCGTCTGCAGCGCCGGTGACCGGTGCATCAACGCAGAGGATTCCCCGCTCGCTGGCCGCTGCGTCCAAATCCTTGGCGTTCGTGAGGTTGACCGTTGAGAGGTTGATGAGCACCGAACCAGGCTGCATTCGACTGAGCAGGCCATGCTCGCCGAAGCAGACGGCTTCCACCTCAGGCGGTCCGGGAACGGAGATCATCACGACGGGTTCGGTGATTGGACCCGGTACGCCAGCCGTCGCGCCGTCGGCAACGAGTGCGGCGACGCGTTCCGGGCTGAGATCATCGACGGTGACGTCGAAGCCGTGCTTGAGCAGGTTGCGGACCATGCCGGCGCCCATGGAGCCGAGGCCGACGAAGCGTGTGGAGGAAGTCATGCCGTCACCGTACGCCGTCTGACTGCTGCGCGCACAGAGCGTTCCACCACGTGGTGAGCTACTGAAACCACATGGTGGATCAGCTTTGCTTTGGGGTCAGACCCCTCTGCAAAGCTGACGACGGCTACGTAGCGCGGATGCGGGGACGATGTGCTTTGCATAGGGGTCTGACCCCAAAGCAAAGCTGATCACGCCTACTTGTCGTCGTCGAGCGACAGCACGCTCAGGAAGGCCTCTTGAGGCACCTCCACCGCGCCGACGTACTTCATGCGGTTCTTCTTGCCCTTCTTCTGCTTCTCCAGCAACTTGCGCTTACGCGAGATGTCGCCGCCGTAGCACTTGGCCAGCACGTCCTTGCGCTTGGCTTTGATCGTCTCGCGGGCGATCACGCGCGAACCGATCGCAGCCTGGATTGGCACGTCGAAGAATTGCCGAGGAATGATCCCGCGCAGTCGTTCGACGAGCGCGCGGCCGGTCTCGTACGCCTTGTCGCGATGGACGATGATGCTGAGGGCATCGACCGGCTCGCCGTTGAGCAGAATGTCGACCTTCGAAAGCTTTGAGTCGCGATAGCCGATCATCTCGTAGTCGAACGAGGCGTACCCCTTTGTGCGGCTCTTCAGCTGGTCGTAGAAGTCGAGCACGATCTCGGCCAGTGGCAGCGCGTACACCAGTGCGACGCGGGTCTCCGAGAGGTAGTCCATCTTCTCGAACTCACCACGGCGGTCTTGGCAGAGCTCCATGATCGTGCCGACGAACTCCTTCGGAACAATCACGGACGAGCGGACGAAAGGCTCCTCGACGTGTTCGATGATGTTCGGGTTCGGCATATCCGACGGGTTGCGCACCTCGACGCGGTCGCCAGCGGTCGTCAGTACGTCGTAGAGCACGTTCGGTGTCGTGGCGATGAGGTCGAGGTCCCATTCGCGCTCGAGGCGCTCACGCACGACGTCCATGTGCAGAAGCCCGAGGAAGCCACAGCGGTAGCCGAAACCAAGGGCCTGCGAGTTCTCGGGTTCGTAGACCAGTGAGGCGTCGTTGAGACGCAGTTTCGCGAGGGCATCGCGCAGGTCGGCATACTGCTCGCCGTCGGTTGGGAAGAGTCCGGCGAAGACCATCGGCTTGACGTCGATGTAGCCGTCGAGGGGAACCGTTGCCGGATTGGAGGCCATCGTGAACGTGTCGCCGACCTTGATCTCAGCAACGTCCTTGACGCCGGTGATGACGTAGCCGACCTCGCCTGCACCGAGGGTCTGGGTTGGCGTCATCTGCGGGGTCATCACCCCCACCTCTTCGATCACCTGCGTCTGCTCTGTCGCCATCGACTTGAGGGTGGCGCCGGTCGTGAGGGTGCCGTCGACGACACGGATGTAGGCGATCACGCCGCGGTATTGGTCGTAGACGGAGTCAAATACCAGGGCGCGCGCAGGTCCCGTTGCATCACCCTGTGGCGCCGGGATCCGATCGACGACGGCGTCGAGCACCGCAGCCACATTGAGTCCGCTCTTCGCCGAGATGCGCAACACGTTGTCGGGATCATCGCCCAAGAAATCCGCGGTCTCCTGAACGACGCGATCAGGATAGGCCGCCGGAAGATCGACCTTGTTGATGACGGGGACGATCTCGAGACCGTTATCGATCGCGAGGTGTGCGTTGGCGACGGTCTGCGCCTCGATGCCCTGCGATGCGTCAACGACCAGCAATGCGCCCTCACAGGCGGCGAGCGAACGCGAGACCTCGTAGGTGAAATCGACGTGTCCCGGGGTATCGATCAGATTGAGGTGATAGACGATGCCGTTGCGCTCCCACAGGACGCGCACCGCCTGCGCCTTAATGGTGATCCCCCGCTCGCGCTCGATATCCATCGAGTCGAGGAGCTGATCCTGCATCTCACGCAACGTGACGGTATTGGTGACCTCGAGAATGCGATCGGCAAGCGTTGACTTGCCGTGATCGATGTGCGCGACGATCGAGAAGTTTCGGATCAGTTCCTGGTCCACGGGCACAGGGTACCGGTGTTGCCGTCTGGGGCCGTTAGGCCTCGGGGCGAAGTACGCGCCCGGCGTTATGAACACGCCGTACGGAAGCGCCGAATTCGGCCCCCAACAGACTGACGATCGCCGCGATGTAGACGAAAAACAGGAACACGATGATCGAACCGATCGACCCGTAGACCACGTCGTACGTTCCTACGTTGTCGACGTAGATTGAGAAGATGCGGCGGGCAACTTCGAGCAAGACCGACGCGAGCACGGCGCCAGTAAGGGCGTAACGCAGCGCTGGGCGTGGGCGCGGGAGAAACTTGTAGGCCAGCACGAGAACGACGCACGATGTCAGGATCGAGACCGCTGGTGCCAGTGAGGACCGGACAACAGCCGCAAAGTCACCTGTCCAACTATCCGGCCGAAGGGCGTCAATTGAAACCTGCGGCACGACGCTAAGAACGAGCCCGGCAAGAAACGAGGACAGCACAACGCTGACGACAATCGCGAGCAGCAGCGCGTCGACGAGCTTGCCACGAAAGAAGGGACGGGTACCGGCTGTTCCCTCCCAGGCCAACTCCATCGCCCCTCGCACGCTGCCAAGCATGCCGCTGGCCGACCAGATCAGGCCGACCGCGCCGACGATACTCACGGCGGCGAGGTTATTCGTTGCCGAAATGAGAAGGTGATCAATTTGAGTGGACGCGCTCGGGTCGAGCGGCAGTACGTTAAGAAGCCCATCGGAAATCTGCTTCCGGACCTCCGCGCTGCGCATCTGCGTGCCCAAGATGGCGGTGATCAGCAGGACGAGTGGAAAGATCGAGAAGAGCACGTGAAACGCGATCGCTGCTGCTGCGGTTGTGCAGCGATGGCGCTGGAAGCGCGAGACCGAATCGCGCAACACAAGCCAGGCGAAGATGACGGGCCACGGGATCGTCAAATCGGACCGTTGCATCAGGCAGCCTCGCGGCGACGGAGCAACGCGAGCATTCGTTGAGCCTCTGGAACCCGCAGGAGATACATGCCTCCGAGATATACGACGCCGGCGACCGACACGGCGATGCCCACACTCAGCAACTGCGCGTAGAGGCGGTCACCAAGCAGCGCATGGAGCAGTGCCCAGACGCCCCACGCAATACCGGCGGCGATGGCCGCGCCGATGAGCGAGCGAGCCGTGCTGATCAGCATGCCGCGATTATCAAGTGCCCCCACCCGTCGGCTGAGCATGATCCACAGGAGAGGTACCACAACCGCATTCGCAATCGAATTGGCAAGCGGGATACCCCACACGCCACACGGGCCGTACAACAGCAGGCTCAAGCCTGCCGCCACGACGAGGTTGACGAGTGCAATTGCGGTGGCAGCCCAGACATGTTGGAGCGCAAAGAAGCACCGCGTCAGGAGCAGAATGATGCCGTTCAAGGCAAGGCCGATCGCAAACGCGATCAGTGCCTCCGCGACGCCTGGGGTTTGGTCGGCCGTCCACTGGCCGCGCTGGAACAACAACTGGATGATCGGCGTGGCAAGAATCGCGATGACGGCACTGGCCGGGAGCAACATGAAGACGATCAGGCGCGTGCCGTCCTGCAACGACGTGCGAAACCGGAGGAAGTCGCGTGCCGCTACGGCGCGCGCGAGGCTCGGGAACATGACCGTCGACACGGCGACCGAGAAGATGCCCTGCGGGAGCATGTAGACGCGGAAGGCCGCATCGATCGCCCGCGGCGCATACGACGGATCGACGTACGTCGCGATGTAGGTCGAGATCGTCAGGTTGACGTTGGCCAAACCGAGTCCGAGTGCGACGGGAATCAGCAGGATCAGGATTCGCCTGACTGCCGGATCCTTCAGATCGATCATCGGTCGTAACGTGCCGCCCTTGCCGCGCAGTCCAGGAAGTGGGATGACCGTCTGGACGATCGTGCCGGTGAGGGTGCCGATCGCCAAAATCACCGCTCGCTGTTCGAGGCTATCGACCGTAAAGGCGAAGATCAGAAAGCCGATAATGACCACGTTCCAGAACACCGGTGCAATCGCCGGCAGTACGAACTCGTCGAACGAATTGAGGATTGCCTGTACGAGACCGGAGATCCCGAGCAGGATCAGAATCGGGAACAGGATGCGTGTCATCTGGACGGCAAGGTCCAACTGCTCGCCCGAGAGATTGGCGATGCTGAGGAGTGGACGGGCGAAGAGGATGCCGAGTGCGGTGACGCCCATCAGTGCGAGCGTGGCGAGTGTTAGCGCACTCGAGGCCACGCGCCAGGCGCGCTCGCGTTCGCCCTTGACGAGCAACTCGTTGAAGACGGGCACAAACGACGCACCGAGTGCCGAGTCGGCGACGAGCGATCTGACGGTGTTCGGAACGTTGTTGGCGACGACGAATGCGCTGGCAGGACCAGAGACGCCGAGCAACTGTGCAGAGATCACCTCACGCACCAGTCCGAGCACACGGGAGACGCCGGTCGCCGCGCTAAATAGCGCTGCCGACACAGAACGGCTTCTCGCCCCCTGGATCGGCGGATCGTCCTGCATCGCCATGCTCCGATGATCGCATGCCATCCGGTTGCGCGGAGCGATTGGCGCTCATGCTACCCTCCTGCGCGTCGCGGGAAGTCCCCCGGGTTGACGGAAGAGTTCATGGCCAACATCAAGCAGCAGAAGAAGCGCATCCTCGTCGCTGAGCGACAGCGCATGGAAAACATCCGCTACCGCTCGTCGATTAAGACGGCGTTCCGGCGCGTTGTTGAAGCGATACAGACCGGCGACGCCGCGGCGATCGAGACAGCCCATAAGGACTACGTCTCCCTGATCGATCGTGCGACCGCAAAGCGCGCGCTCCATCAGAACACCGCATCCCGCAAGAAGGCTCGCGTCACGCGTGTCATCTCGCGTGGTCCGCAGCTCGAGGAGACCAAGAAGCGCCGCGTCACGCGTAAGACCGCGACGAAGGCTGCTGCAAAGGTCACCGAGACCGAAGCTGTTGTTGAAGAGATCGTGGAAGAGGTCGTTGTCGTGGAGGAGCCCGTTGGTGAGGCTGCCGCCGAGACAACTGAGGCACCGGCCAAGAAGCCTGCTGCCAAGAAGCCTGCGGCGAAGAAGGCAGCTGCAAAGCCTGCTGACGCCGAGGAAGCTCCTGCGGAAGACTCCGCCGAAGCTCCTGCCGACGAGAGCTAACCCTCCCGCTCGACCCTATTCGGGCCCTAGGATTGCGATTGCGACTGCTGCGCTTGTCGTGCGCGAGTGGGTAATTGACACGTCGATGGCGATCACGCCTTTGCGTGCGGCAACATCGGCCGTCCAACCATGCAAGGTGACGGTTGGCTTGCCCCGTCCAGCGACCTCAATCTCGGTCCAGGTGAAGTGCACACCGGTTCCGAGCGCCTTCCCAACGGCCTCCTTCGCCGCAAAGCGCCCTGCGTAGCTCTCTGCGGGCCGTGGCTTGCGATCGAGTTCCGCTACCTCAGTTGGGGTAAAGCAGCGCGTACGGAAGCGTTCTGGGTGTCTCAGCAGCGCGCGCTGCACTCGCTCGATCTCGATCAGGTCGAGTCCGACGAGTAATCGCGGTACCTCGAGCCCGTCGCTCACTCGACGGTGACGGTCTTCGCGAGGTTGCGCGGGCGATCCACGTCGAGCCCTAGACGGCCGGCAATCTTGTACGCCAGCATCTGCAGCGGCAGGACGGCGAGGATTGGTTGCAACTCGGGGCGCGTGCGCGGGACGTACAAGACATGCTCGGCGTGTTGCGCGATCGCGGTGTTGCCTTCGGTGCCGACGGCGATCACGTGCGCACCGCGAGCGCGGACCTCCTCGAGGTTCGAGGCCATCTTCTCGAAGACGTGGCTATCAGTTGCGACGGCGACGACCGGTGTGTCGTCCCCCAAGAGCGCGATCGGGCCGTGCTTCATCTCGCCGGCGGCGTAGGCATCCGTCGGGATGTACGAGATCTCCTTCAACTTGAGCGCGCCCTCCTGGCAGATCGGGAGGCCAAGGTGGCGCCCTAAGTAGAGGAAGAAGCGATCGTGGCAAAACCGATCAGCGAGCATGTCGAGCTGCGCGTCCATCGCTTTGTCGTCGAGCACGCGCTGGACCAGGTCCGGCAGGCTGCGCAACTCGTTACCAATCTCCGCCACCTGCTGTGTGGTGAGGTTGCCGCGCACGGCACCAAGGTGGAGTGCCAGCAGCGTCATTAACGTCACCTGCGACGTGAAGGTCTTGCTGGCCGCCACGCCGATCTCTAACCCGGCGCGGGTATAGAGCACGCCATCCGCAGCCCGTGCCACGGCCGAGCCCATGATGTTGGTGACGGCGACCACGCGAGCGCCGCGCTCGCGGGCGATCTGCATCGCTGCCAGCGTGTCGGCGGTCTCACCCGACTGCGAGATGGCAATCACGAGGGTCTTCGGATCAAAGACACCGTTGCGATAGCGCCACTCGCTGGCCACGTCGGCCTCGGTGGCGACCCCACCCCACTCTTCGATCAGGTACCGCCCGACCAGTCCGGCGTGCAAGGCAGTGCCGCACCCGACGATCAAGACGCGATTCATCGCCCGCAACTCGTCGTCGGTCAGCCCGATGCCGTCGAGGTGCAGTTCGCCATGATGGAAGCGCTCGGCGATCGTGTCGGCGATGGCCGTCGGCTGCTCATGGATCTCCTTCAACATGAAGGTCTCGTAGCCACCCTTTGCTGCGACTTCGAGCGACTCGTCGGCCTGTTCGATCGGATGCTCGCGGACCGAGCCGTCGGTGACGGCGCGAAACTCGACGTTGTCGGCGGTGGCGATCACAATCTCGCCTTCCTCCACGATCTGGATCGAACGTGTCTCCTCGAGAAAGGCGGGCGTAAACGAGGCGAGGAACGTTTCGCCGTCGCCGCGGCCAACAACGAGTGGCGGCCACGCGAGTCGGGCGCCGATGATGCGATCGGGCTCATCGCGACACACGACGAGGAATGCGAAGTGCCCCTCAAGCCGCGGATACAGTCGACGGACGGTCTCGGCAAGGTCGCCGTCGTATTCGTCCTCGAGCAGATGGACGAGCGCTTCGGTGTCCGTATCGGAGCTCAGCGTGTGTCCCGCGGCCGTCACCTCGGCGCGCAGTTCGATGTAGTTCTCGAAGATCCCGTTCATGAGGACACCAAAGCGACTGTCCTCCGACAGGAACGGGTGCGCATTACGCTCCTCTACGAGCCCGTGGGTCGCCCAGCGGGTATGTCCCATGCCAACCGTCGCAGTGGCGGAGACGGCGTCAGAGACGGCTCGGAGGGCCTTGACTGGGCCGACGGCACGGGCGCGGTCGAGACCAGCGTCGCTGACGAGCACCATCCCAGCGGAGTCATAGCCGCGGTACTCGAGATGCTCGAGCCCTTTAAGGACCAATTCTTTGCAGGGCCGAGCCCCGACGTACCCGATGATCCCGCACACAGGTCGAAGCCTATACGTCCTACCCGCGGACCTAGGCGGTGACGGGGAGCTCGCGCTCGACGATCGCAACCAATTCGGCCGCGATTGCCGCACATTGGTCGGCATTGCGGGCCTCGACCATAACGCGCACCAGCGGTTCCGTACCCGAGGCGCGTAGAACGACGCGCCCGTCGTTGCCGAGCGTCGCCTCGGCAACAGCCACTGCATCCCAGAGCGGCACGCAGTCATTGAGGCCCTCGCGTGCGGCTCGTACGCTGATCAGTTGCTGCGGGAACTTCTCGACGACGAGTGCCGCGTCACCGAGCGTCTGGCCGGACCGCTGCAAGGCCGCCAGCATCATCACGGCCGTCAACGGACCGTCACCGGTGGTCTGGTGATCAAGTGCGATGACATGACCCGACTGCTCGCCGCCGAGGACGGCGCCATCGCGACGCATCGCCTCGAGGACGTAGCGGTCGCCCACGTCGGTGATCTCGAGCGAGCAACCCAGTGCTGTGAGTGCGTGATGCGCGCCGAGGTTGGCCATGCTCGTGACGACGACGCGCTTACCGGGCAGCGCATCGCGCTCGAGAGCATCGGCGGCGAGAATCGCCAGGATATGGTCACCGTCGACCGCTGAGCCATCGGCGGCCACGAACAGCACGCGATCGGCGTCACCGTCGAAGGCGATGCCGAGTTCCGCATTGTGCTCGTGGACGGCAGCTGCCACATAGGCGAGGTGCGTCGATCCGCAATCCACGTTGATGTTGATGCCGTCCGGGGCACAGGCGACGAGCGTCACATCGGCTCCGAGTCGGGCAAACAGATGAGGTGCGACCGTGGTCGCGGCGCCGTGGGCGCAATCGACGACGATGCGACGCCCTGCGAGATCGGTGCCGGCTACCTGGGCAACCCACTCTGCGTAGGCCTCTGCAGCGCCGTCGAGCGTCTGGGTGATACCGATCTCGTGTCCCGTCGGCAGCACAGCCGTGGAATCGAGCAAGGCCTCGATCGCCTCCTCCTCGGCATCGAGCAGTTTGAAACCGTCGGCACCGAATAACTTGATGCCGTTATCAGCGAACGGATTGTGGCTGGCGCTGATCACGACGCCAGCGGCCGCGTGGTGCTGCAGGACGTTCCAGGCGACGGCCGGCGTCGGCAACACGCCGAGGCGCACTGCGGTGCCACCGACGGATGCGATGCCTGCGGCCAGCGCGTCCTCGAGCATCGTGCCGGAACGACGCGTGTCGCGCCCGATCAGGATCGTCGGACGTGGATGCGTCTGCCCAACGTGGAGGGCTGTGGCGCGCCCCACCCGCAGGGCAAGTTCTGCCGTCAGGCGTTCGTTGGCAACGCCACGAATGCCGTCCGTCCCAAACCAGGCGCGGGCCACCGCGCGAAAACCTAGCGCTTCGAGAACTGCGGGCGCTTGCGGGCCTTCTTCAGGCCTGCCTTCTTGCGCTCGACAGCACGGGCGTCGCGGGCCAAGAAACCGGCCTTCTTCAGCTCGGGGCGAAGATTCGGATCAGCCTCAACGAGGGCGCGAGCAATGCCGTGGCGCGTTGCGCCGGCCTGGCCACTGACGCCGCCGCCGTGAAGGATGAGCTTCACGTCAAAGCTTCCGGTCAAACCAACTGCCTCGAGCGGACTGAGTGCCATAGCGCGGAGCGGAGCACGATCGAAGTACTGCTCAGCAGGACGACCGTTCGCCGTCACGACGCCGGTTCCCGGTGTCAGGATCACACGCGCGACCGAGGTCTTGCGCTTTCCGGTTGCCCGATACATGGCCTTTTCGCTCACAGAGAGTCCCCTTGCCCTACGGCAGTGGCTGCGGCAACTGGGCCGCGTGCGGATGGTCGGAGCCGGCGTAGATCTTCAGCTTGCGCATCTGAGCGTCGCCGAGCTTGTTCTTCGGAATCATGCCCTTAACGGCATGGCGGATGACCTCGACCGGGTTACGGTCAAGCTGCTCCTGCAAGGTGCGCTCGCGCAGACCACCGGGATAGCCCGAGTGGTTGTAGTACATCTTCTGCTCGAGCTTGTTCCCGGTTACGCGGATGCGCTCGCAGTTGATCACGACGACGAAGTCGCCGGTGTCTACGTGCGGGGTGAAGTTGGTCTTGCCCTTGCCGCGCAGAGCGTCAGCAATGCGGGTTGCGAGGCGACCGAGCACCTCACCATCGGCGTCGATGATGTACCAGCCGTGTTGAACATCGGCGGGCTTGGCGGAGAGTGTCTTTTGTGGCATTGTCAGTTGGGCGCGGGTTGGTACCGCACGGCGCGGAACCGTAGCATGAGGCACATGGATCAGGACGCGGCA
>CANKHS010000003.1 GCA_947481755.1 Actinomycetota bacterium
ATTCCGGTAAGTCCCGACGGAAAAGCGGAAGATGGTGAGCCGTCGTCGCGAACGAAACCGCGGCGCCGCCGGTCTACGGAACCAACCGCAGACCTCCCACCCGGGACGCGACGCCGACAGGCAAGGAGTTCATCGCGATGAGCAAGCACCACCCCGCAACACTGGCCCTCCACGCAGGCCAGAGCCCGGACCCCACGACGAAGGCCGTGGCCGTTCCGATCTACCAGACGACCAGCTACGAGTTCAACGACACCCAGCACGCTGCCGACCTGTTCGCGCTGGCCGCGCCGGGCAACATTTACACCCGCATCATGAACCCGACGTGGGACGTGCTCGAGCAGCGCGTCGCCGCGCTTGAGGGTGGCATCGCCGCCTGCGCGACCGCTTCCGGTCAGGCCGCCGTCACCTACGCGGTCCTCAACATCGCCCGTGCCGGAGACAACATCATCAGCGTCTCCACGCTCTACGGTGGTACCTACAACCTGTTCGCCCACACGTTGCCGCAGTACGGCATCGAGGTTCGCTTTGTCGACCCCGATTCGCCGGAGATGGTCGCCGAACTGACCGACGACAAGACCCGCCTGGTCTTCGCCGAGACGATCGGCAACCCGCGCCTCAATGTCGTTGACATCAAGGCCTGGGCCGACGCCGCACACGCGCAGGGTCTCCCCCTGATTGTCGACAACACGGTCGCCACACCGATGCTCACCCAGATCTTCGAGCTCGGCGCGGACATTGCCGTCCATTCCGCCACGAAGTACATGGGTGGTCACGGCACCACGATCGCCGGCGTCGTCGTCGACTCGGGCAAGTTCGATTGGGTTGCCAATGCCGAGCGCTTCCCCGGATTGACCAAGCCCGATCCGTCGTACCACGGCGTGGTCTGGTCGGACGCCCTCGGACCAGCAGCGTTTATTGGCCGCGTCCGCACCGTGTTGCTCCGCAATACCGGTGCCGCGCTCTCGCCGTTCAACGCCTTCCTGATCCTGCAGGGCCTTGAGACCTTGGCACTGCGGATGGAGCGTCATTGCGAGAACGCGCTCGCCGTTGCCAAGCACCTCAAGAACCATGCTGGCGTCAACTGGGTCAACTACTCGGGCCTCGAGGACGACAAGTACCACGAGACCGCCAAGCGCGTCCTCAACACGGGCGTCGGCTTTGGTGGCATCGTCACCTTCGGTATTGAGGGTGGCCGCGAGGCTGGCAAGACCTTCATCGAGAGCCTCGATCTGTTCACGCATCTCGCCAACATCGGCGATGCGCGATCGTTGGCAATTCACAACGCCTCCACGACGCACTCTCAGCTCAACGACGAGGAACTCGATGCAGCAGGCGTTGGGCAGGACACGGTTCGCCTTTCGGTTGGCATTGAGAACATCAGTGACATCCTCGCGGACATCGATCAGGCGCTCGCGAAGGCCACGGCGTAACCCCGATGGGAGCGAGCGGCACACCAGCACGCTCCCTCGGACTGGTTGAGACGCAGCGGGTTGTCCTCTTTACGGAGGACAACCCGCTCGTACTCGACTCGGGCGAGACCCTCGCGCCCGTCGAGGTGGCGTACGAGACGTATGGCGAGCGAACGGCGAGCGACGATAACGTCGTCGTGATCTGCCATGCCCTCACGGGAGACGCCAACGCGGCCGGCCACCACGGCGACCCGACGCACCCGGGCTGGTGGGACACGTTGATTGGCCCTGGTAAGCCCGTCGACACGGATCGCCTCTTTGTCGTCAGCTCGAACCTGCTGGGAGGCTGCCAGGGAACGACGGGCCCTTCGAGTATCAACCCGGCGACTGGCACGCCGTACGGTCTCCAGTTCCCGCTGTTCACCGTCTCGGATCTTGTCAAGGTCCAGCGCGCGCTTTTGGCTCACCTCGGGATCACCCACGTCTTGGCGGCCGTTGGTGGCTCGCTCGGCGGCATGCAGGTGCTGCAGTGGGCGCTCGACTATCCCGACGAGGTCGAGCACGGCATCGTCGTCTGCGCCACGGCTCGCCTTTCGGCGCAGAACATCGCCTTTAGCGCTGTCGCCCGCGCCGCGATCATGAACGACCCCGATTTCGCAGATGGCAACTACTACGCGACCGGCAAGGGGCCTGACCATGGCCTCTCCGTGGCGCGCATGATGGCGCACATCACCTACCTCTCAGAAGAGTCGATGCGGCAGAAGTTCGGTCGCCGTATCCAGGATCGCGAAGAGCCACGCTTTGATCTCGGTGTCGACTTTCAGGTCGAGTCGTATCTCCAGCATCAAGGCAAGGTTTTTCTCGACCGCTTCGATGCCAATTCGTACCTCTATCTGACGCGCGTGATGGACTACTTCGACCTGTTCGCCGACGCCGAGCTCGTGCGGTCACAACTGGCCAAGGTCAAGACGAAGTTCCTCGTGCTGTCGTTCGACACCGATTGGCGCTTCGACACGTCGCATTCACGCGGGATTGTGCGCACCCTGACGGCGCACCGCGTGCCGGTCACCTTTCGCGAGATCTCGTCTCCTCACGGCCACGACTCGTTCCTGCTCGAGGTGCCGGAATACCACAAGACCGTGGCTGCCTATCTCGACCGCGCGCTCGAGGAGACCAACTGATGCGCGCCGATCATGACGTCATTGCATCGCTGGTGCCCGTTGGCTCGCGTGTCCTCGACCTCGGCTGCGGCGATGGTTCGCTGCTTGAGGAGCTGATTCGACGTGGTGCCGATGGACTCGGCGTCGAGATCTCGGACGACGGCGTTCTCGCCTGCCTTCAGAGGGGCGTCCCGGTCTTGCAAGACGACATCGATAAGGGTCTCGACGACCTCGAGGACGATTCGTTCGACATCGTGATCATGTCGTTGACGCTCCAGGCTGTCCACCACCCCGCCCTCGTGCTCCGCGAAATGAACCGCGTGGGGCGCAAGAGCATCATCTCGTTCCCCAACTTTGCGCACTGGCGCCTGCGCACTCAGCTAGCCGCCAGCGGCCGCATGCCGGTCTCGCCGCTGCTGCCCTACACCTGGTACGAGACGCCGAATATCCGTCTTTGCTCGATCAAGGATTTCGAGGCGCTGGCCCACGCGGAGGGCTTCACCGTCGAAGAGCGGATCTTGCTCAACGAGGGTGGTGCCCGCGAGGGCGCCGTCACCCAGCGCGCCGCCAACCTGCTTGCCGCAGGCGCCGTCTATCTGCTCAGCCGTTAGGCGACAGGAGAGCCAAGCTCGGCACTCTCGTGGACATCGAGCAGCACGACCGTGCCATCCTCTTGGACCGCACCGAGTAGGAGAAATTCGCTTTCAAAACCGGCAATGCGTCGTGTACCGAGATTGATGACGCCGACAACTCGACGCCCAACAAGCTCATGCTCGTTGTAGTTCGTCACCTGCGCACTCGTCCAGCGCCTACCAAACTCGGACCCAAAGTCGACACAGATTTGCCACGCCGGTTTGCGTGCCTCAGGAAAGGCACACACCTCAACCACGACACCGATGCGCATATCGACCGCCGAGAAGGCGTCGTGATCAATCGTGGACGGTTTCTCCATGAAGAAAGTATGCCGCTGAGACCAGAGGCGTCGCGTGCTCGAGCCGACAAAACCCAAACTGGACGGCCTCGCTCTGTCGGACGAATCTGAACAGTTGCTGCGAGGACCTGCATGCCCGTATAGTCGTCGCGATGACATACGCCCATAACAACCGCCGTGACCGCCACCCGATGACGACCGATGACGTCTCGATCGTGCTCTCCGGCGGTGGCGCCAAGGGCTCGTTTGAAGTCGGCGCGATGGCCTACCTGACCACGAAGTATCGATTCAAGCCGCGCGTGCTGAGCGGAACCTCAATGGGTGCCATCTTGGCCGTTCAGCTCGCCCAGGCGCATACCCCTGAGGACCTCGCTCGTCTCGTTCAAGAGGTCCGCAAATCGATGCTTGATGTCGCCGATCCAACCGAAATCTTCACGAAGGCGCCTTGGCTTGCCGAATACGACGATACGCGGCTCGGCAAGCTCATCGAATCACTGCTCGCGACGCAGACGGCAACTCGTCCACCACGGCATTCCGCACTCGGTCAGTACGGGACGAAGAAGTCTGATGATATTTCCGCGTTGCGGGTGATGACGAGTATTGCCGCGCATCCTCTTCACTCGCTTCATCTCATTCAGAACATGCGCGCACTCCCCCTGTCATTCATGGTCATGGATCCGCTCGAGAATGCCCTCCGTGGGATCGTCGATGGTGCCTTTAAAGCAATCGACGAAGAGGCCGTTCGAACGTCTGGTATTGCCTTGCGTATGCCAGTCACGGCACTGCGAGCGGGCACGACGCGTCTTGTCACCGAGTCCGGTGTCGTCATCGATAACTACGAGGATTCGGTCATTGAGGGAGCTGGTCATCCCGGCGTGATTGAGGGAACACTCGCCTCGGCATCGATTCCGGTGATTTTCGAACCACGCCAAATCGGAGACGACTATTACGTCGACGGCGGCGCTATCCGCAACCTCCCGGTCATACCTGCACGTCGGGCCGGTGCCACGAACGTCATTGCGATCGCTGCCTCTCCGCTCGACCCAAGTCCGATTGAGTGGCAGGCTGCCGAGCATGGCTTTCTCAATGTCTTGGGTCGTGTCGCAGCGATTACCGCGATGGACAGCTCTCGTCGCAGTGCACTCGAACAGCCACGCGATAATTTCACCATGACGGTGATTCATCCCACGCTGAGCCCAGTTGGCGTTCTCGAGACGTCCCGCCCACTCCTGAATATGAATTTCGACTACGGCTGGCTCCGGGCGGCAGAGACGGTCGAGTTCGAGCCTGACGACGCACTCCCACTTGTCGCGGTCAGTGACGACATCATCAATACCCGCGAACTTGCCTACTTCCTCGAGTTAGAGATCACAGAAGCGGTCGCAGACACAGGCAAGATTCCCGCAGACGGACTCGCGGATCTCGCGCTTCTCCGCGCGCAGGTGCGTTCACGCGCTCAGGAATGGGTGGCATCGGGCCTGACTCCACCGATCGAGCTCGAGACCTGGGGTCACGCTCCTGAGCATCCCGAGTTTGCCGAAATCGAAGCCTGACGCAAACCAACCCGACGCTCTCCAACGGGACAGGCTCTAGCCCATCAGTGAGCGCCTTCGGAATGTATCGCGCCTAAACGCATGATCCCGATATGGTGCAAGACATGGAAACCTCTTCCGCCATCGTCGTTGGCGCCGGCTTCGCTGGCCTGATCGCCGCCGAGGCGCTCGCAAATGCCGGCTGGGACATCACCGTCCTCGAGGCTCGGGACCGCGTTGGTGGTCGAGCGTGGACCGATCATCTGCCCGACGGCACGATCATCGAGCGTGGCGCAGAATGGGTCGAGGATGTTCAGGTCGAGATGGTCGCACTCTGCGATCGTCTTGGGATCCCGCTTGCACGCACCGGTATGAGCTACCACGACCGTCGTCCCGTTGGGGGCCCGCCGGTCACGGACGATGAATTGGCTGCTGGGCGCGCCTCCTTGCGCGCGCTGTTCGCCGAGCTCGGTGACGAGGCGTACGCCATCTCCGTCGCTGATGCAATCGAGCGACTCGACCAACCGGAGGGCGTCAAGATCGCGTTTCGTGCCCGCATCGAGTGCACGAGTGGTGCTCCCGCAACAGAATTGGCCGCCTGGCACCTCCTCCATCTTGCCTCGGCACCCGAGCAGGTCGACTCGCCACGTATCGGTACCGGCAGCGACGCGCCCGTCCGTGCGCTCGCCGCACTGCTGGGTGACCGCATCCACCTCGGCGAGCCTGTCGTTGCCATCGCGATCGATGACAACGGCGTCTCGGTGCAGACGACCAAGGCCGAGCATCGCGCAGCGCACATTGTCTTGGCGCTCCCCAAGCCGATCGTCGTGCAGGAGCCGTTTGCCGCGCTTCTGCCGCCCGAGGTACTGACCGCCGCGAGCACCTTTGGTGTCTCCCACGCCGCCAAGCTCTTTGTCCCGCTCCTGGGCACCGCGGAGCCAAGTGCGGTACTCGATACCCGTCACGACTACTGGGTCTGGACAGCCAATCAGGGCACCGAAGGGCTCCGCCCCGTGCTCGCAGGCTTTATGGGCTCGCAGCCGATGCTGGATCTCCTTGAGGTCGAACGCGACGGTACGACGTGGGCGCGCAGTGTGGCTGAGGTTCGCCCCGACCTCATGCTCGACTTCGATGCGGCCGGCACGCAGACCTGGCATGACGATCCCTACGCCCAAGGCATCTACACCCATGTGCGTCCCGGTGATCGTCCGAACGACGAGCTGCTTCGTCAGCGACACGGGCGGCTTGTTTTGGCCGGCGAGTTTACCGACGACGTCTGGTCGGGCTTTATGGAGGGCGCCATCCGCAGCGGCCAACGTGCGGCGAGTTTGCTCGATCCCTCGCTGCCAGCTCCGGCTGCGGCGACGCACTAACTCGCAGCCACCGAATCAGGGCAGTGACACCTGGCCCTACCCGAACGCGGTGGCGAACAGATCCGCGGCTTCGGCAATACAGGACGCATCCGACCGGGACCGCCCTGCAGCTGCCGTAGCCGCGCTAAACCCGACCAGCGTTGGTGTCCCAACGAGATCCGTGAGGTCGTACCACTCGGCCCAACGACGGGCCGGGGTGCCAACGATGCCGTAGGCCTGCGAGCGTGGCCACCACCGGTCGGGGTACTGCAGGATGACCTTCTCGAGCGACCCCATCCGGAGGCCATCGAGGGCAGAACGCACACGTGCTGGCATCCCTTCGATTCGCACCGCTCGACGTTGCAGGATGCTGAGTGGTACGGCAACGACGACACCGTCCGCAGCGACCCGCTCTCCCGAACGAAGCGTCACGGACAACCCGGCAGCGGTAGTGACGGTACTCACCGGCGACGACAGACGAGTATTCACTCCCTCGGCCAACTGCTTCGGCACCACGTCATAGCCACCCTTGACGAAAGCGTCCCCACCGGATTGGTCCTCACCTTCGTATAACGCTTCGGCACCGAGGATGGCCGGGCCAATCCCATATTCGTGCGTCAGCGTCGTCTCGACGATCCAGTTGTTGAGCACGCTGGGGCGCCACCCGGCGGCTGCCAGAACGTCTCCGACGGAGTCGTCGACGGGGTACGGCCGAGCCTGCATCTTCGCTACCAGCCGATCGAGTTCTGTTGAATGCGCGAAGAGGTCCTTCGGAGTCTTGCCGTCCAGCCCGCGCACGTCATCGTCGTTGTAGTTCGTCGGCACGAGAATCGAGCCACCGCTGCGCACCAGAGCCGGTATCGGGTTTCGTTTCACTCCGTGCACCCAGGCGGCACCAAGTTCGATTGGAACACCCCATGAGGTATCCGTACAGACGCGGCCACCAATGCGGTCGCGAGCCTCGAGAACAATCACCGTTGCCCCGGTGGCTTGCAGCGCCTGCGCAGCTGCGAGGCCAGCCACTCCGGCCCCAACCACGATCACTGTCTTCGTGGCACGAGCTCGTCCCTGCTTGGTCAGCAGACTGGCTGCATGTTGGCCCGACAGGTACGCCCCTTGCACAGTCGCTGCGTGGGCCGGATTGACGTGTTCGCCCGCCAGCACAACACCACCAGCGATGACGGCTGCCTCGAGAGTCTCACGCACGTCCGGAGACGAGCCAACGGGCAAGGCAGAGTACGAGCCCAACGACCACGGATCTGTGTCCCAGCGCGTGACGAGACCACGCGTGGGCTTACTCGTCGTTCTCGGCGCAGCAGTCGCGGAGACTCCCCCATTCCCGACGATCGACAGCAAGAGCGACCCAGCGAGAAACGTCCGACGACTAATTGGCAACACGTTGACTCCTTCTCGTTTCCATAGGGGCGCCTGGATTTGAACCAGGGCCTGACCGGTTATGAGCCGGGTGCTCTACCGCTGAGCTACGCCCCTTCACCCGCAGAGAATACGCGCCCGACACCGTACGCTGTCGTTATGGCACGGATCAAGCCGACCCACGTGATTATTGGCGTGCTCGGTATTGCCATTGTGGCCGGCACGTTCTTGGTTGTGCTGCCAGAGGTGGCCAGCTATCGCAGCGTGATCGCTCAGTTTCGCCAGTTGACACCAATCGAGCTCGTCGTACTCGTCGGGTTTGCGGTCCTCAACATCGTCACGTTCGCGCCACCACTCCAAGCCGCTCTCCCCGGCCTAGGTTTCTGGCGCGCGTTGAGCTCGTCACAAATCTCTGCCGCCTTCTCTCATGCGGTGCCCGCGGGTGATGCACTTGGGATGGGCGCACAGGTTGCGTTGTATCGACGCTGGGGCTTCGGACCACAACCAATCGCGGTCGCCCTGACCCTCGTGGGAGCAGCCAATGCGGTCTTCTTCGTCATCCTCCCGCCGCTCGGTCTCGTTCTGCTCCAGTTCGACGGCGAGCGACGAACGGGCCTTTTCGTGATCGCGATCGGCGCACTTATCGCGCTCATCGTGATCGTGGGCGTGGTGGTTCGGTCGATCCGTGACGCGGGCGCTGCGCGCCGTGCCGGTACAACAGCAGCGCGTTTTGCCTCGCCCCTATTGCGGTTGCTACGCAGAGGCCCAGCAGGCGATTGGGGACAGCACGTCGTCGAATTCCGAGCCGAGGCGATTGTCGTGCTTCGACAGCGCTGGCTCGGACTGCTCGCCGCCACGCTGGCGTCGAACATCGCCGTCTTCGCGTGCGTGGTCGTTGCACTTCGCGTCTGCGGTGCAGACGCTGCCCAGCTCTCGTGGCAGGAGATTCTCGTCGCCTGGTCGCTGACGCGCCTGCTCCTGATGATTCCGATCACCCCTGGGGGTATCGGCTTCGTCGAGCTCGGCATGACGGGGCTGCTGGTCGCGTTCGGCGGTGACCACACGGCCGTCGTGGCGGGCGTGCTGCTCGAGCGCGCCTTGACGTTCCTGCCGCCCATTGTTCTCGGCATTATTTTTGGCACCATCGTCGGCGTCGATCGCCGAGGCAACGTCACGGCAGAGAGCTAGTCGGCTTCGCCGTGGCGCGTTGGTGCGCCGGCGACATCGAGCGCACGGGTCGCCCGCGCGGTCACCAACTGGTACAGCACGAGGAGCTGGGTGATTGCCAGGGCATCGGATCGATACAGATCCATGCCGCGCGTAAATTGCCCGAGTCGGTCGAGCTGGAGATGACGTGCGAAATGCAGGCGATCCCAGATTGCCTCTTCGATTTCCTGTGCGCGGCCGGGCGGCAGGATGCCCGGCACGTTCAACAACTGCTCGCCGTGCGGCATCTTTGTGATGGTGAGGTCGTCGGGCCCCTCTCCGCCGAGTCCCGAGAGATCTGGGTGTGGAAGTGTGGGCCGCAGCAGAATCTCGGCGTCGAGGTTCTTCTCTTCGGGGCGGCTGCCGTGGCGAAACGTGATCACGAGATCCGCGAAGGCGCGTTGTGGTCGCACCCATTTGACCGAGTCGCGCTCGCGATGATCCATCTCATCGAGCACCTCATCCGTCGTGTAGCCGCGGCGCGTCGTGTCACGAAGCAATTTCCACGCCCGCCGGATTTCCTCTGGCGGATCCATGTAGACGGTGCAGTCAAAGCGCCGTCGTAATTCCTCGGTCTGAAGGCACAGCAATCCGTCGACCACGGTGTACGGGCCGGGCTGGAGGTAGTGCGGCGGTCCAAGCGTGCCGTCGGTGTGGCGATAGGTGGGCTTGAGGATCGCGCGCTGCGTCGAGAGCGTCTCGAGATCACGAGCCATGATGTCGAGATAGTTGGCATCGGGATTGAGGGGCGTAATGCCCATCACCTTGCGCTGAGCACGGTCATAGCGGTGATAGTCGTCGCTCGGAACGTGGGCGACCTGCTCCTCGCCAAGCACGCGGGCGAGACCACGCGTCAGCGTCGTCTTGCCACTCGCCGAATCGCCAACCACGGCCAGCATCGTCGAGGGGGCGACGCCTTGACGGATCCCTGTCATGGCGGAATCGTGGCAGGTTCCGATCCACAGGTGTCCGCTTATGCTCGTCAGGCCAGCCGGCAACAGGAAAACGCGGTAGCATCGCCCCATGGAGCCGGCTGAGGGAACGTCTCGACGGAGCGCATTTTTTGAAACGCGCGCGATCAGTCGCGACGTCGTCGTGCCCGAGTACCCCGAACTCGGCCTGATCGCCTTCGATAGCCCCAACGATCCCAAGCCATCGGTTCGTGTTGAGGACGGGCGGATCGTTGAAATTGACGGGCGATCAGAGGCTGATTTCGATCTGATCGATGCGTTTCTCGCGACCCACGGGATCAATCCGATGGTCGCCGAGGAGGCGATGGCGCTGGATGACATCGCCTTCGCGCGCATGCTCTGTAGCCACGACGTACCCCGCACCGAGATCCTGCGCCTCGTCGAAGGCATGACGCCTGCCAAGGTCTCACGCATTCTGGGTCTGCTGAGCCCGCTCGAGTTGATGCAGGCGATGGCGAAGATGCGGGCACGTCGTACACCCTCGATCCAGGCGCACGTCACCAATCGCATCGACCACCCGCTCCTGATTGCCGCCGACGCGGCAAGTGCCGTGGCGCTCGGCTTCCGCGAGTTGGAGACAACGGTCCCCGTGCTGCGCGATGCCCCACTCGTCGCCCTTGCACTCCTCATCGGTAGTCAGGTACCTGCCCCAGGCGCGCTGACGCAGTGCTCCGTCGAAGAGAAGACCGAACTCGAACTCGGCATGCGCGGTCTGACGACCTACGCCGAAACGGTCTCTGTCTACGGCACCGAGCAGGTCTTTCTCGATGGCGATGACACCCCCTGGTCAAAGGCACTCTTGGCTTCCTCCTATGCCTCCCGCGGTCTCAAAATGCGCTTTACCTCTGGGTCGGGCGCCGAGGTCCTGATGGGTGCTGCGGAGGGTAAGTCGATGCTCTACCTCGAGGCGCGCTGTGTGGCAATCACCCGTGCCGCTGGCTCACAGGGCACACAGAATGGCGGCATCGACGGCATCAATGTCACCGGCTCCGTGCCGAACGGTATGCGCGAGATCCTCGCCGAGAACGTAATGGCAACGCTCTACGGTCTGGAGTCGTGCACGGGCAACGACACGCAGATGAGCGCGTCAGATATCCGACGCACCGCGCACACGCTGCCGTTGCTGCTTGCCGGCTCGGACTTCCTCTTCAGCGGCTTTGGTTCGATCCCGAGCTACGACAACACCTTTGGCGCCTCGAACTTCAATGCCGAAGACATCGACGACTACATGATGGTCCAACGCGATTGGGGCTTTGAAGGTGTGTTGCGGTCGCAGGGCGACGACACCCTCTTGCCACTACGACGCCGCGCCGCCGAGGCTTGTCGGGCGGTGCTCGACGAACTCGATCTGATGACGTTCGACGATGCCGAGCTCGAGCGTGTGGTGACGGCCCACGGCAGCCTCGACGTGGCAGAACACCAGACGGACGAGACGGCGCGTGCGGGCGATGCGATCATCGAGCGAGAGATCACCGCCGTCGACGTCGTGCGCGCGCTGTCGATCCGCGGCTTCGAACTCGAGGCCGAGCGCGTACTCGAGATGACCCGCCAACGCCTGTTTGGCGACCACCTCCAAACCTCGGCGATCTTCGCCGAGGACATGAGCGTGTTGAGCGCACTCACGGACCCCAATGACTACGCAGGTCCCGGCACCGGCTATCGCCCGTCTTCTGCTCGCCTCGAGGAAATGGCGCGCGTCCGACAGGAACGTTCGCACGTGGAGTTGCTTGCAGAGCAGGCGCCTCACTCTGGGTGTGTCGTCCTGACCGAGACCGGCCCAGCGGCCGTGCGGCCCCGCCCAGACGAGGTTGTCGTTGGCATCTCCCCCGCGTTTGGCGTCGATGTCTGGCTCACGCTCTCCGGCTTGACGGTGGGCGAGGCGTTGCGCCAGATCCTGGCTGGAATCGAGGAGGAAGGTGTGCACGCCCGTGTCGTGCGCGTCACCCACTCGCTCGACCTCGGCATGATCGGCTGGACCGCGGCGAACCTGTCGGGTAGCGGCGTTGCGCTTGGCATTCAAGGGAAGGGAACCGCGTTGATCCACCGCGCGGACCTCCCAACCCTCGCCAATCTCGAACTGCTGAGCATGGCGCCGCTGATCGACGCCTCGCGCTACCGCCTGATGGGTCGCAATGCCGCGCGTCACGCGCGCGGCGAGAAGCCCTCCCCGGTGTTGCTGCCCGAGTCGGGTGAGCCGATGGGGCCGCGGTATCACGCCAAGGTCGTAGCGCTGATCAACCGCGAGAGCCAGTGTCTGCGCGCAGGGACTCCGCAGGAGATTGAGGTCACATGGCCGAGTTGAACTATCCCCTTGGAGAACACAACCGCGCCGACGTTCGGTCGCAGACCGGAAAGGCTGCCGACGAATTGACCGTCGCTGATATCCGCGCCGGCACGATTACCTCTGCCGACGCGGCGGTCGACCCCGACACGTTGCGTCGCCAGGCAGAGTTTGCCGAGCAGGGTGGCAATCCCCAGTTGGCCGACAATCTCCGTCGCGGTGCCGAACTCGCTCTGTTTTCTGACGATGACGTGCTCCGGTTCTACGACGCTCTGCGTCCCGGCCGTTCGTCGGTTGCCGAGCTCCAAACGATCGCTGCCGAACTCGAGGCTGGTGGTGGCGTGCGCTGCGCAGCGCTCGTACACGAGGCAATCACGCACTACACCCGTCGTGGGCTGATCAGCTGACGTGCTCGTCGCCGGTGTTGATGTTGGCAACGCTACGACCGAGGTCGCGTTAGCGCGGCTCGTACCAGGGCAACCACCTGAGCATCTGAGTGTCACGCGCGGGCCAACGACGGGAGCAAAGGGCACGGCAGAGTCTGCCCAGGGTGTGCTCGACCTGATCGAGCGGGCCAGTCGGCGACTCGGCGAGACACCAACGCGCATTCTGCTGGCTGATCTCCATCCGGTCGAGACCGGGCTTCGCGAACTCGCGGCCGAAAGCGAAGAGGACCTCGGCGGCGTTGGCATCGCTCGCCCCGTCAGCGCCACGCCGTCGGGCGTCGGGGCAGCGGCTGGGCAGCTGATCGATCTTGCCGAGCTCGTCGGCGACCCGTTACCGGTCCCGGTGATCCCGATTGTCGGGCCGATCGACTTTGACGCGGCCGCAGCGGCTCTCAATGCAGCTCGGGCGGCGGGCTGGCAACTGGTGGCGATCATCGTGGCGGGCGACGACGGTGTGTTGATCGGCAACCGCGTTGATGCCACGCTGCCAATCGTCGATGAGGTGGCGGATACCGACGAGTTGCCGCGCGGCGCGTGGGCTGCCGTCGAGGTGGCGCCGCTTGGTGCAACAGTCGTCCAGCTCGCCGATCCGTTGCGTCTAGCCGTGTTGCTGTCGCTCGATCCCACGCGTGCGCGTGGTGCCCGTAATGCGGCACGCGCGTTGCTTGGCCATCGGGCAGGCATTGCCGTTCGCCGCGAGGCGTCCGGTGGCACCACCGAACAAGAGCAGCCACACCTCGCGACTCTGATCGATGGTTCGACCCGCGCGATCGATATCAGCACCACACCACCGGGCGTGGGCGACGTGGTTGCGATCGAAGGAATCGACGCCAACCTGATTGACGCGTTTTGGGCACCGCTCCCTGAGGCAATCGACGACGCGGCACTCTCGCTACGCCTCCGTCAACGTCGAGCAGTTGGACTCGCGGTGCTCGCACGCCGCGACGACCGTGCGCTCGAACAGGCCCTTGGTGAGCGTTTCCCCGGCGAGGTTGTCGTCGTCGCCGCCGAGACCGCAGCCGCAGTGGCTGGAGCGTCAACAACTCCAGGTGCCGGCCACGCCCCCATCGTGATCGACATGGGCGGAGGTACCGTCGACCTCCACGTCCAGCTCGATGACCGCGACGTTGCCATCGCAACTGCCGGTGCCGGCCTTCTCGTTGATCGCATCTGTGGCGCGATTCTCGGCATTAATCCGCTGCGTGCGGAGCAGGCGAAGCGACACCCAAGTGTGCACGTCGAGACGCCCTTCATCCTGAGGCACGAGGACGGCAGCCGAACGTTTCTCACCTCCCCCGCTCCTCCACAGTCTGTCGCGCACCTCTGCATCACGGAGCGTCAAGACGGTTCCCTCGACGCACTCGAGACCGACCTCGCACCCGAAGTCTGGGCCCGGCTGCGCCGGGCCGCGAAACGGACGATCATCGCAGGCAATCTCCGTCGGGCGATTACCGCTGCCGGCGGCCTTCCCCGCGGGGAGCTCGCTGTCCTCGTAGGTGGTTGTGCCGAAGACGCCGAGATCGTCAGCGAGGTGTCGTTGGCTCTCGCCGATCTCGACCTTGCCATTGCGCGCGGCGATGTCTTGGGCGAACACGGACCACGGGCCGCCGTTGCCGTTGGGCTCGTCTTGCTCCACGCGGAGACCCTATGAGCGCCCCGGCCGTCGTACTGGCCAGTGCCGACGCGGGACTGATCCGACTCGTTGCGGCCGCCTTCGAAGAAGAGGCCGTGCCGCTCCAGATCCTGGCCGAGCCAATCTCGGCACGGGCCGCTGCGCTGCGCTCGCCACTCGGGATTGGGCTCGCAGTCAATGGTGCCGAGCTCGTCATTGCACTCTCCACGGGAACCGACGACGCATACCTCCAAGGACCTGTGGGTGACGCTCGCCTGCTCGGTCGTGCTGCCGCCCGGCTCGCGGCGCGACGACCACTGGGAGAATTCGCGGGATGACACCGATGCGCGCACTCGTGACCGGCGGTACCTCGGGCATTGGCGCCGCCATCTGTCGTCGCCTTGCTGCGGATGGCTGGCACGTCGCGGCTGCGGGACGCTCGCAGGAACGAGCCGATGCGATGTCTATCGAGATCGGCGGCGTGGCAATCGTCGGCGATGTTGGCAACTCGACCGACGACACCGTCGCCCGCGCCGCCGAGGCTTTGGGCGGCCTCGACGCCGTGATCCTCAACGCTGGAGTCATCCTCGACGCCGACCTCCCGAATACTCCCGATGCCGATTGGGATCTCTTGATGAGCGTCAATGTCCTTGCCGTGCATCGCCAGGCACGAGCCGCCTTGCCTCACCTGCAGGCGTCGCAAGGCTCGCTGCTGATTACCGCTTCTGACGCTGGCGTTTGGGGTGAGGCCCCAATTGCCGCCTACTCGATCGCTAAACGGATGGCCTTGACGATGACGCGCTGTCTCGCCGCCGAATGGGGACCCGTCGGAGTGCGGGTCAACGCGATCTGCCCCGGTGACACCGCCCCAGGCATGTTGACCACCACGACCGGGCGTCGCACGCCGGGTGCGACCGACGGCTGGTTACCCCCACCGCTCGGAACGATCCTCCGCGGCGAAGACATCGCGGCGGCCGCAGCCTTCTTGGTCAGCGCAGATGCCTCCCGCATCTCCGGCACTGGCCTGCTGATCGATGCGGGTATGCGTTCGTCGACAACCGCGTGGCAGGCCCACCCAGGGGTCGATCGATGACGCGCCTCGTGATCGGCACACACGGTGCGGTTGCCCAGGCGCTAGCCGATGGTGCCCGCTTTGCCTCGTCGCCCGCCCGCACCACCGTGCGCGAAATCGTCCGACGCGACCGCCCGACCGAATTGGCGATCGTCGCGTTGCCGCCCTCGCTTGGCCCGCTCGGTGCTCTGGAGACGAGCGAACTCGAGCGACTCTTAGGCGAGACGCTGACGGCCGCGGCTGCCGCTCTTCAGACTCTGAGCGAACTCGAGCTGTCGACGCGTGTCGTGATCGTCTGCCCAACCGGCGGCCTAATCCCCGACCACAGCGATGGCGTGCGATCACTGATCGCGGCCGGGCTCGTGATGCTGATGGAGGTTGCCTCGACACTGCCCGGCATCGCCGTCAATGCAATTCTTGTCGCCGATGCAACTGCACCCGCCGAGGTCGCTACCGTCGCCAACCTTATGCTTGGCACTAGCGCCGAATCAATCAATGGCACAACCATTCGCATGGACGGTGGACACGATGCTGTGCTCGCCGCCGAGACCCGTACCGAGGAGCTGAACTAATGACCGCAGAACGCCGACTCGAGGGCCGCGTCGCCCTGATTACCGGAGCCGCCAGCGGCAATGGTCGTGCCATTGCCCTGCGCTACGCCGCTGAGGGCGCTGCTGTCGTCTGTGCCGACCTCGTGCCAAACCCCATTGCTGGTGGCTGGGAAGACGCGACAGCGACACACGACCTGATCAACGAGCAGGGCGGTCGCGCAACGTTTGTCGAATGCGACGTGACCGATGGTGCTCAGGTTGCCGCCGCCGTCGCGACAGCGACTGACACCTATGGCGGTCTTGATATTTCGGTCGCCAATGCCGGTGTCTCGCCGCTCGCCTATTCGATCGTCGATGAGCCGTTCGAGGACTACAAGCAGGTCCAGGCAGTCAACCAAGACGGCGTCTGGTGGACGTGTCGCGAGAGTGCCCGCGCGATGATTGAGCAGGGCCGCGGCGGACGGATCGTCACGCTCGCTTCGATTGCCGGCCTCACCGGTGTGCAGACGGGGTATCACTACAACATGAGCAAGGGCGCGGTGGTCCAGATCACGCGCACGTTGGCGATCGAATTGGCCCCGCACTCGATTACGGTCAATGCGATCTGCCCGGGCTATGTCCGAACGTCGATGACGCGCAACCTCTGGGACGACCCGGCCAAGTTTGCCCGGCTCCAGGCCTCGACGCCGATGCCGCGACTCGGCGAGGCCGAGGACATCGCGGGCGCCGCATTCTTCCTCGCCTCCGACGACGCCTCCTGGATGACGGGCGTGATCATGCCCGTCGACGGTGGCTTTAGCGCGATCTAGTGGACGAATTCGCCACCGCACCCTCGTTCGCGCAGGCTCGTGGCGCGGTGGCGTTTTGGGATCTTGGTGAGGGCACGCCCGTGCTCGTGCTGCACGGCTTTCCCGACGCTCCGATCGGTATGACGCCACTTGTTCAACGCCTCGTTGCGGCTGGCTACCGTGCGATCGTCCCCGCACTGCCTGGGTACACGCCCTCCGACGCTGTCGAGAGCTATCAGAGCGCTGCGGTTGCGAGCGACATGATTGCCATTTTGGACACACTCGAGTTCGAACGAATCCCGGTCGTCGGTCACGACTGGGGTGGCTGTGTCGCGCTTGACCTTGGGGCCAACCACGCCGACCGTGTCTCGCGCGTCGTCTCGCTTGCGATCCCCCACCCCGACGGCTTTGCCGCGCGGCGCCGCGATCTACAGGAACAGAAGACCGCGGCCTACGCGTGGATCTTGGCCTATTCCAGTGGTGCCGCCCAGCTAGCTGCCGATCCGGTTTGGCTCGATCAAGTGCATGAGGAGTGGTCGCCCGGCCTGCATCGATCCGAGTGGTCGGCGGTCAAGGAGATCCTGCAGCAACCAGGAGTGGGCGAAGCGGTCCACGACTGGTACCGCGACGACTTCGGTGCCTCGACCTCAACGGGCGACGTACGTGTACCGACGTTGATGCTGCATGGTGGTAACGACGGCTGTATCCGACCGGCCTGCTTTACCGGCTTCGAGCAACGCTTCCCCGCCGGCCTAGAGCTCGAGCAGGTTGATGGCGTGGGCCATTGGCTCCACATCGAACGACCAGACGCCATCGCGACGCGCATTTTGCACTTTCTTACTGCTGCGTAAGAAAGTCCGCGAGCACGCGGGCTGCTGGGCTCGGTCGACGCACGGGCAGCAGCGCGAACCAATCCCGCGATGGCGGACTCGGTACGACATCCAGTTGTACGAGTGAGCCAGCCGCAATCTGGTGTTCAACAGCCACCAACGGAACAACGCCAACGCCCAGGCCGACCATTGCGGCCGCGGCCACGGCACTATTCGATCCGATTGTCGTTTTAGGTGGCGTGATGTGCGCACCCGCGAGGTACTCATCGACCAGGCGGCGTGTACCGGAGGCCTCCTCGCGTACCAACCACGTCTCACTCCCGAGGTCGCGGAGGGCAATCTGCTCCCGCTTCGCGAGTGGGTGGTCAGGTGCGGCCACCACCACGTGCGCGTTGGTCGCGATGCGCAACCCCTCGTACATACCGTCGTCCGGTGCGCGCCCACCAATGCCAATGTCCGCTTCGCGCGAACCCAACAACTCGAGCACATGCTCGCGATTGCCAATCTCGAGCTGGATGGGAATCTCCGGATGCGCCTCGCGGAATGCGCGCAGCAACATCGGCAAAACAAACTCCGCTGCCGTGTAGACCGCGGCAATGCGTACGGTCGCCTGTTCCTTCGCCGACGCACTGTGCGCCATCCGGGTGCCCTGCTCGAGCAGTCCGAGGGCCTCACGTGCGTGGGGCAAGAACACCTCACCGGCTGGGCTCAACTTCATCCCGCGACCATCGCGCTCGGTCAGCGCGACACCAACCTCATCACTCAAGGCGGCGATGCTTCCCGACACCGAGGGCTGCGACACGTGCAGACGTTCGGCCGCAGCGCGCACCGAGCCATCCTCGGCGACAGCAATAAACGTCTTCAGTTGCGAGAGTGTCATAGCCATTGCCTTATGAATTAGACACTATTACCTGCTAGAAGTCCATGTGTTGGTGGCGTACCGTGTTGAGCATGCCGAATAACGATCGCCTCCACCGTTCCGAACTTGCCGTCCCCGCCTCGAATCTCCGCATGCTGGAGAAGGCCCCCGAGTCCGGCGCCGACATCGTCTTCCTCGACCTGGAGGACGCCGTTGCCCCCGATGACAAGGTCCAGGCGCGCAAGAACGCCATCGAGGCGCTGCAGTCCCAGGACTGGTCGAAGACCGCAACGTCGGTCCGCATCAACGGCCTGGATACGTACTGGGCCTACCGCGATGTCGTCGACATTGTTGAGGCCGTCGGCAACAAGCTCGACATGATTCTGATTCCGAAGGTTGGCCGTCCCTCCGACATCGAGTTTGTCGCGATGCTGCTTTCGCAGATTGAGCAGGCCTATGGCTATGACCCCATTGCCATCACCGCCTTGATCGAAACCGCACCCGGGATGGCCAATGTTGAGGCAATCGCGGAGACCTGCCCGGAGCGCCTTGAGGCACTCTCGTTCGGCGTGGCTGACTACGCGGCTTCGACACGAGCCCGCACAGTGGTGATCGGTGGTGTCACGCCGGAGTACGCGGTCTTGACCGATCCCGACGCGAGCGGAGCCCGCGAGCTTCACTGGGGCGACCCCTGGCACTTTGCCCTCTCGCGCATGATCGTCGCCTGCCGGGCCAACGGGCTACGCCCGATCGACGGACCATTCGGCGACTTCAGCGATCCTGACGGCTACAAGATGGCTGCCCGCCGTGCCGCCGCCCTCGGCTGCGAAGGTAAGTGGGCAATCCACCCGAGCCAGATCGAGTTGGCAAACGAGATCTTCTCGCCGCTGCCCGACGAGGTCGATCGCGCTCAGCGCATCATGGTTGCCATGGCTGAGGCCGCCGCTGAGGGTCGCGGTGCTGTCTCGCTCGATGGTCGCCTGATTGACGCGGCGTCGATCAAGATGGCCGAGAACGTGATTGCACGCGTCGAGCGCCTGTCGGGGACCTGATGGCAGTGGTCGTCGGCGAACTCCAGCCCGGCACGCTCGGTGGCGACGACCGCATTCTGGAACGCCTGCTGTTCGAAGCGATCACGAAAACTGAGGGCGTCGAGATCGTCGAGATGGTTCTGCATCTCCACGAACTGGCCGAACGCGCGCGGGCCGGCGACGTGGGGTCGGCTGCACTGATCCGCTCCGAAGTCGCGCAACTTGATCGACGCGCGGCGGGAGCCACGGCAAAGGCGCTCTTGATGCGCCTGCAGCTGGCCAACCTCTGCGAGGAACGCGAGCGTGTTCGCCGCTTGCAGACCACCGGCTGGCGCCGCGCCTCGCTGGAGCAAGCCATCGACGAGCTGGGCGACCCTGAGCAGTTTCGTTCCCATCTCGACGACCTACACGTCGAGCTCGTGCTGACCATGCATCCGTCAGACGCCACGCGCCGAGCAGTGCTGCACAAATTGCACCGTCTGACCGAGCAGCTGGATGCACTCGACCGGGCCCCTGGCCTCGAGGCCCAGGAACGCGCACTGGCCGAGGCGCAGGAGACCGTCAGCGCGTGGTGGGCCACCGACGAGATTCGTCGTAGCCGACCACCGGTTGAGGAAGAGATCCGGCGGACGGTCTTTCTCGTCGAGACCGCGCTCTACGACGCGGCGGCCGACGTAGCCGTCAGCGCCGAGCGGCGTCTCGGGTTCGCACTGGAACGCGCACCACTCTCGTTCGTCCAGTGGGCAGGTGGCGACATGGACGGCAACCCGTCGGCCTCCGCAGAAACGGTGCGCTTCGCAGTCATCGAAGCTCGCCGCGCGGCGCTGCGGCTCTTGATCGACCGCGTCGTTAATGCCTCGCGCCTCCATTCCGAGGCCGCTCGCTATACCGACGTCGCCGAGCTACTGCTTCTGATCGAGCGCGACGCAACCACGTTGCCTGGCGGAAGTAGCGAGGGCGATGCCTACGCGCATGAGCCCCTGCGGCGCAAGCTTCGCCTGATGCGCGAACGACTGACGTGGACGCTGCGCGCGTTAGACGAGGAGATCGATCCAGCGTGGATGTATCGCGATGCCAAGACTCTGATCGAGGACGTCGATGCCGTTCGCGCCGCCGCCCCGGGTGACACACCATCGCTCGACCGCCTCGCGTGGCAGGTGCGTATTTTTGGCCTTCACTTGCTCGAGATCGACGTGCGCCTCCACGCCAAGGAATTGGGTGAGGCAGTCGATGCTCTCCTCCCCGGGACCGCGGGTCTCGAAGAATCCGCGCGACTGGCACACCTTGCCGCCGCGCTTGCACAACCCGTTGCGCGCACAACTGCTCCTGCTCCCGACGACCTGCGCGCCGCGCGAGCGCTCGACGAGGCGGCAGATCTCCATGCAGCTCTCGGAGCCATGCCACTGCGCTCCCTCGTTATCTCCGGCTGCGAATCGCCCACGGATGTCCTGGCCGCGACGTGGCTCCTGCACCGGGCGGGTCTGCACGGAGTTCCGGTCGTGCCGCTGTTCGAATCCGGCGCCTCGCTCCGCAACGCAACCGCGATCGCTGAGGCCGTGCTCGCCGTGCCCGCCATGCGGGAGCACATCGCACGTACCGGTGGTCGCCTCGAGGTCATGCTTGGCCATTCCGATGGTGGCAAGGAAGAGGGCTTTATTGCCGCGCAATGGCGCATCTGGCGCGCACAGGAGGACCTCGTCGCCGTCTGCCGGCGGCACAACATCGGGTTCCGGGCCTTCCATGGCCGTGGCGGATCGCCTGCCCGTGGTGGCGCGCCATCCGACGAAATTGCCAAGGCCCTGCCGGCGGGTGCCGCCAGTGGTGGGCTGCGCCTGACCGAACAGGGAGAGACTGCGCGCTCCAAATTGGCGCACCCCGTCCTTGCTCGTCGAGCGCTCGAGCAGGTCTTGTCTGGCGCACTGATCGCCGCAGCCCGCGAAGGCGACGACGCCACACCGACTGCGTGGCGTGACCAGATGGAGTTGTTGGCCGATACCGCACGCGCATCGTGGCGCGGCCTGCTGGACGACCCAGCCTTCACCGACACGTTTCTCCACACCACGCCGATTACCCTCGCCGACGACCTCAAACTCGGTTCGCGTCCTGCTCGTCGGGCCGCCGGTGGCGCCGACAGCCTGCGCGCAATTCCGTGGGTGATGGCCTGGACACAGACGCGCGTGCTCGTACCCGCATGGTTTGGATCGGGCACAGCCCTGGCCGGTGGCGACGTCGCTATTCAGCAGGCGATGTGGGCAGACTGGCCACCCTTTCGGGCGATCGTCTCGGCCCTCGAGGCCTCGCTCTTTCGCACCGACCTCTCGTTTGCGAGCGACTACCTCGCGCTGCACCCGACAGCGGAGGCCACGCGGATCTGGCAGACCATCCGCGACGAGCACGAGCGAAGCCGGGCAGCAATTCTACGCATCACCGGTGAGGACGAACTCTACGGTCGCCGACCCGAGTTACGAGAGCGTCTGGCCCATCGCAATCCGTGGATTGATCCGCTCAGCGCAATCCAGACAGAACTTCTCCATCGCCTCGCCCATGGCGATGAATCCATGAGGCAGCCACTCTTGACGACGATGGCAGGCGTCGCCGCGGGAGTTCAGAGCGTCGGCTAACCACAATTGATCGGCTTATACCGATGAATTGTCTCAAAAATCAATATAGAAGTTATGGAACTGGCGACGTACCATGCAGGTAATCAACGTATGGAGATCGTCTTGAGCGCAACCGCCCCAGAACACGCAACTATCGAGAGCTTTCAGCCCCCCACGCGCCTGCTCGCTGGCCCCGGCCCCTCGAATGTTGATCCGCGTGTGCTTGAGGCGATGCGCAAGCCACTGATCAGCCACCTCGACCCCGTCTTTTGGGAGCGCCTGCTCGTGATGGCCGAGATGATCGGCACGGTCTATGGCCGCACCGATGGTGCCTCGTTCTGCCTCTCTCAGAGTGGCACGAGCGGCATGGAGGCCGGCATCCTCAACCTCGTCGCCCCCGGCGACACCGTGGTTGCAGCGAGCGCCGGATTCTTTGGCAACCGCATCCTCGAGATGTTGCGTCGCCGCGGCGCCAAGGTCGTTGAGTTGACCGCTCCGTTTGGCCAGCATGTCCCCAACGATCAGATCCTCGACGCGCTCGCCCAGAATCCCAATGCCGTGATGGTCTGCGTGGTGTACGCCGAGACCTCGACAGGCGTCGCCCATCCGCTGCAAGAGCTTGGTGAGGCAATGCGTGCGTCCGGTACCGACGCGCTCCTCTACGCCGACTGTGTCACCGCAATCGGCGGCATGCCGATTGAGCTCGATGCTTGGGGCGTCGACTACGCGTACGCCTGCAGCCAAAAGTGCATCGCAGCTCCTCCAGGTCTCTCGCCCGTCTCGATTTCCTCGCGCGCAATTGAGCGCATTGGTCGCGATGGTATGCAGGTGCCGTACTCGCTCGATTTGGCCGAGCACATCAAGTACTGGATCGACCGGCCGATGACGTACCACCACACGACTCCGAACCTGTCGTACTACGCCCTTGATGAGGCACTCCGCCTCTCCCTCGAAGAAGGCCTCGACGTTCGTTACGCACGCCACGCCGACGCCGGCGCGTATGTGCAGGCGGGGTTCCGCGAGCGCGGCTTCGATCTCCTGCCCGCAGCCTCCGACCAGCTGGCACAGTTGACGGCCGTCCGTGTCCCGGAAGGTATCGACGGCAAGGCAATCCAAGGCATCCTGCTCAACACGCACAACATCGAGGTTGGCGGCGGGCTCGGACCGTTGTCGCCGCCGATCTGGCGCATCGGCATGATGGGCGTCAACGCGAATCGCGAGACCGCCGATCGCGTGTTGGCAGCCTTTGACACCGTCCTCCCCAACGGAGCCCATTAGCGATGAGCGCCGAACTACACGAAGGGCCGCTCCGCGGACTCCGTGTAATCGACCTCGCGACGGTGTTCGCAGGGCCCAGCGCTGCCCGGCGTCTCGCAGATTTCGGCGCTGACGTCATCAAGGTCGAACGCACCGGCGGTGGCGATGGTGCGCGCAGTCTTGGCGAGTCCGACGGCGACGACGCCTATTACTGGCGCCTCGTCGGGCGGAACAAGCGCCCCATCGAACTGGACCTTAAGCAGGATCAAGGCCGCGAAGTCCTGCTTCGTCTCATTCGTACCGCAGATGTCTTGATCGAGAACTTTCGCCCAGGCGCACTCGAGCGACTCGGCCTTGATCCCGAGTCTGTCTTGTTGATCGAGAACCCCGGCCTGGTGATTCTGCGCGTGACCGGCTTTGGTCAGGACGGACCCTACTCGTCGCGCGCAGGCTTTGGGACGATCGCCGAGGCGATGTCAACGCTTGCGTACACCACGGGACAGGCCGATGGTCCCCCGACGCTACCCCCGGTCGCGCTCGCCGACGAGATCACCGGCGCCCTCTCTGCCTTCGCGATTTTGGCCGCCATTCGCCACCGCGATCTCACGGGCGAAGGACAGGTCATCGACGCCACGCTGCTGGATTCCATGCTCGATGTGGTCGGACCTGGCGCAGCCATTGCCCACCGCACCGGCGTCTCCGACCAACGGATTGGTTCCCGACTTTGGTTCTCCGCCCCACGCAACGTCTATGAGTGCTCGGACGGCTGGATTTGCATGTCTGGCTCGGCCGACTCGGTCGCCAAGCGCATTCTCAAGGTCGTCGGTGGAGACGCACTCGAAAACGATCCTCGCTTCGCCACGAACGCCGATCGCATCGCCAATGTCGATGCCCTCGACGCACTGATCAGCGCCTGGACAGCGCGGCACACGTGGCGCGACGCAGTTCAGATACTTGCCGACGCTGGAGCTGCTGCCGGTCCGGTCTATAGCGCCGAGCAACTGATCGCCGACGAGCACGTGATCGCCCGCGGTTCCTTGGCAATGGTCAATAACCCGGACGGCGAAGGCGAACTTCTCCAGTCGGCCCCGACTCCGCGCCTCTCGCGTACGCCCGGTGCGGTCCGCCACGCCGGACTCGGTCGAGGCGCGAGTACCGAAGACGTCCTCAGCGAACTCGGGTATAGCCCGCGCGAGATTGCCGAGTTGAGCGATGCCGGCGTCGTCGGCGCGCTGGCTGTCCATAGCTCGTAGAACGCATCGCTACGGTCTCTGCAGGCGCTAGTGTCGCCGGCCGATCCGGAAGTAGATCGGCTTACTTGGGATCGATGCAGATGCTGTCGTCGTCCCGTCCGAAGCCTTCGCAGTCAGACGCCAGACACCCTTGGGCATTGCCTTGCCGGCAATCTTGCCGGTAAACACAATCGCATTCAGTCCGGGACGTCCGCCCTTTTTACCGTCCTTAAAGACCATCGTGAAGACCTTCGGCTTGTGTGGTCGAATCGCTCGGGGCCTGACACGCGTAAACGTCAGAGTCACCCGAGCGTTTTCTGAGACGCGATACGTAATCAATGCGTGTCGGGGAAGCGGTCGCAGCGCGCGGACATAGCTGGACTTCTTGCCAACCAGGATCGCCGCGGCCGAGTACTTTAGACGCGTCAACTGCAGCTGCCCTGTGGTCGAGAAGCGCGCCGAAACCAAGCGGTCTCCATCCATGACTAGCCGGCACGTGAGTGCGGTTCCAGTGCAGGAGTTACCCCAACCAAGGAAGTCGGCTTTTGGTGCC
>CANKHS010000004.1 GCA_947481755.1 Actinomycetota bacterium
CCCATCACATCAGTGGCGCCATCAAAGGCCCAGGTTGAGGCCGCGCCAGAACACGACGGTAACGAGGACACGAATGCGCAGGGCGACGGCGAGAGCCAAGGATCGGATGACTAACGTGCATAGCTCGACCTTGATGAAGTTCACCACCGGAACGCTTGCCGTTCTCCTGACCGGCTCCGTCGCGTATGGCGTCCACCAGACAGATGCGTCTCGGCAGGCAGATCAGCAGACAGCAAATTGGCGCACGGAGGCTGCAGGCTGGCAAACGGTTGCGCAGCAATCTGCCGCCCACGACAATCTTGTCAGCGCACAGAACACGCAGCTCGTTCGCAAGTACAACCAGCTCATTGTCAGCACCAAAACGCATGAACGCGCGCTTCTCCAGGCTGTTGCGCAGGCCAAGGCGGCATCCGGTGCGCGAGCTGCGGCTCAAGCAGCTGCCCAAGCCGCGGCTGCGGCACAGTCGTCGAGCGTCCAGACGGCAGCCCCAGCGCAGGTTGCTCCGGTCGCTGCGCAGCCAGCCCCTGCGCAGGTTCCACAGAGCAACGCCAGCTAAGTCGGCGATCATGACGCACCACCGCCACGAGGCGTCCGGTACGGTTCGTCGGACGCGGGCGTGGCGAAATGGCAGACGCGCCAGGTTTAGGTCCTGGTGGGGGAAACCCCGTGGAGGTTCAAGTCCTCTCGCCCGCATAGCGTTCGGTCGTGATTTCGATCGGGTCGAACGCTCGCGCTGATCCATTAGGATGCCCGTCCCCGCACAGGGCTGATTCGTCGGAGAAAAACACGCATGGAAACTGCCGTAGAGCACCTCGAAGAGAACAAGGTCAAGATCAGCGTTGAGATCGACGCACATGACGTCGATCACGCGTTCGAACATGCCCTTGCCGATATGGCCAAGGACGTTCGCGTTCCTGGCTTCCGCCCAGGCAAGACGCCGATCGCCGTCGTGCGACAGCGTGTGGGTGAAGAGGCGCTCGCTGAAGAGGCCTTGCGCTCCCATATCAACGGCTGGTGGACACGTGCGTGCAGCGCCGCCGCCATCGATGCCATCGATCAACCCGAGATCAACTGGCCCAAGATGCCAGTCCCGGGTGAGACCTTCAATTTCACGGGCATCGTTACGGTGCCACCGAAGGCCGAGCTGCCCGCGAAGCTTGAACTGCAGGCGGTTCGTCCCGCGGTCGAAGCGACAGACGACGTCATCGATGCCGAGATCGAGCGCATCCGCACGGCTGGAGCAACCTTTCAGCCGATCGATGCGGCGGTAGAGGCAGGCCATCAGGTCCTCGTCGACATGAGTGGTGCGGTCGATGGCAATCTGATCAAGGACGCGCAGGCGACGGATCTTCTGGTCGAGGCGGGTTCTGGACGTCTCCTTGACGAGCTCGATTACGCGATCATCGGTATGCGCACGGGCGAGTCGCGCGAGGTCACGATGACGCTTCCCGCCGAGCAGAAGCCAAAGAAGCTTGCCGGTCGCGAAGCGGTCTTCACGATTACGGCGAAAGAGATTCGCGCTCGCGTGATGCCCGATCTCGACGACACGTTTGCCAAGGAGATGGCCGGTTTTGACACGCTCGCCGAATTGCGAGCCGACATCAAGACAGCCCGCGAAGAGACGGCACTCCGCGAGGCCGACGGGCAGTTCCGCCGCAACGTGCTTCAGGATCTTGGCGCGCAGGCAATCGTTGAGGTACCACCATCGATGGTCGGTCGTCGCATCGATGATCGTCTTCAGACCATGGCGCGTTCGTTGGGCCAGCAGGGCATCCAACTCGAGCAGTACATGCAGATGATGGGCCGAGACCTCAACAGCCTGGCGATGGAACTGATGCCGGAGGCAGAGCGCGAGGTGCGCGAGGAACTCGCGCTCGACGCCTACGCCGACCAGCAGAAGATCGTGATCGACGACGAAAAGCTTCGCGCCTTCATCACCGAGCAGGCCAACGAAGAGAACGAAGCCGAGGACGTGGTCGACCGGATCATGAACGACGCCGCCATGCGGGAGGATGTCCGCAGGGACCTCCAGCTCCGTGACGCGTTGGATCATGCGGTTGCCGCGGCCAAGGAGATTACGCCGGAGCAGGCTGAGGCGCGAGCGAACGCTCGTGAGCCGAAGGTAGCCGAGCCGGCGAAAGCGGAGGAGGGGACGTCTGACGACGAATCCACATCCTCCGAGCAGGAAAACTAGACACCCGTACCGAAAGGTCACATCGTGAGCCCACTGGTCCCCATGGTCGTCGAACAGACGTCGCGCGGCGAACGCGCCTTCGACATCTATTCGCGCCTCCTCAGCGAGCGCATCATCTTCCTCGGTACGCCGGTTGATGATCAGATCGCAAACTTGATCGTTGCGCAGTTGATCCATCTCGAGTCCGAGGATCCGGACAAGGACATCTCGTTGTACATCAACTCGCCGGGCGGTTCCGTCTACGCCGGCATGGCGATCTACGACACCATGCAGTTCATCAAGCCGGACGTACAGACGATCTGTGTCGGTATCGCGATGTCGATGGGTGCCTTCATCCTGGCTGGCGGCGCGAAAGGCAAGCGCATGTCGCTGCCGAACAGCAAGATCCTGATCCATCAGGTCTCCGCTGGCTTCCAAGGCCAGGCTACGGACATCGAGATTCACGCACGCGAGATCATCGACATGCGTCAGAACCTTGATCGCCTGCTGGCGCTCCACACCGGACAGCCTGTCGAGAAGGTTAAGCAGGACACCGAGCGCGACAACTTTATGAGCCCGCTTGAGGCGAAGAGTTACGGCATCATCGACCAGGTGATCGAGCACCGCTAGTGAGCCGGGCGTCCGACACCGGCGAGCAGCTCCTGTGCTCGTTCTGCGGTAAAACGCAGCGACAAGTACGGAAGCTGATCGCCGGGCCGGGCGTCTACATCTGCGATGAATGCATCGATCTCTGCACGGAGATCATCGAAGAGGAGCTGAAGGCTCCCACCTCGCTCGAGGGTCGTTCGCTTCCTGCACCGCAGGAGATCTACGGTGTTCTCAACGATTACGTGATTGGGCAGGAAGAGTCCAAGCGCATGCTTGCTGTGGCGGTCTATAACCACTACAAGCGCGTGCGCATGGTCAACGAGTCCGACGAGGATGTCGAACTCGGTAAGTCCAATATCCTGATGCTTGGCCCAACGGGTTGCGGCAAGACGCTGCTGGCTCAGACGCTGGCCCGCATCTTGGACGTCCCGTTTGCGATCGCCGACGCCACCGCCCTGACCGAGGCTGGTTACGTGGGGGAGGATGTCGAAAACATCTTGCTCAAGCTGATTCAGGCTGCAGATTTCGATATCAAGAAGGCCGAAACCGGCATCATCTACATCGACGAGGTCGACAAGGTCGCTCGTAAGTCAGAGAACCCGTCGATCACGCGCGATGTCTCGGGCGAAGGCGTTCAGCAGGCACTGCTCAAGATTCTTGAGGGTACCGTCGCATCGGTTCCGCCACAGGGTGGTCGTAAGCATCCGCATCAAGAGTTCCTCTCGATTGACACGACCAATATCCTCTTCATCTGTGGTGGTGCGTTTGCAGGCCTCGATCGGATTGTCGAGCGTCGCGTAGGCAAGAACAGCATCGGCTTTGGCGCCGAGGATGTTGAGCATCGTCGAATTGAGCCCTCCGAGATGCTCCAGGAGGTGCGACCCGAGGATCTGGTCCAGTTTGGCCTGATTCCGGAGTTCGTCGGGCGTATGCCGATCATCACGGCGGTACACCAGCTGGGTCGCGAGGACCTCGTCCAGATCCTGGTGGAGCCGAAGAATGCCCTCACCAAGCAGTACCAGCGGTTCTTCCAGTACGACAATGCGGAGCTTGTGTTCCATGAGGACGCGCTCTGGGCAATTGCCGACAAGGCACTGGAGCGCGAAACGGGTGCCCGCGGTCTGCGTTCGATCATCGAAAATGCACTGACCGACGTGATGTTTGAACTACCTTCGCGTTCGGACATCGCCCGCTGCATCGTCACGCGCGACACGATCGACCGCGGCGTTCGGCCCACGCTCGTCACGACCGGCGGACACGCGTCGATTGACGAGCCCGCCGAAGAGTCCGCCTAGCCCATCGTGGCCGGACCCGTCCGGATCAATCGCTACCTAGCCGCCGCTGGTCTTGGCACGCGTCGTGAGGTAGAAGGTCTGTTGCGCACCGGGCGAGTGAAACTCAACGCTTCGGTCTGTTCTGATCCCTCGACGCGCGTCAGCCTCGGCGACATCGTCCTCCTCGACGGCGCAGCACTCCCGGCCGGCCCCACGGGTGTCGTTTTTCACCGCGCCGTCGGTATGGAGTTATCAATCGTGCATCCCGGCACTCTGCATCCAGTCCTCCCGCTCAGCGGTGACGGTAGCGGCGTGGAGTTGTTGCTGGCGGATGAGCGACTGGCTCAACGTCTCGCTGACCCAAAGTTCCCGCTCGCGGCTCAGATGGGTCCGGCACGGCGACGTCTGCGACTTGGTGGCATCGGTCTAGACGAGCTCGATCCTGGCGACTGGCGGCCGATCTCTCCCCGCGAGATGCAGCGTTTGCGCCGTGGCGCACGGCTCCCGCCCAGCTCGGGGTAGCCTGTGACCATGAGTACCGGCTTTATCGGCATTATCAGCCTCGACGTGCGCCTCCCTGGGAGCGCGACACTGAAGGACCGCCGAAGCGCACTCGCGAAGATCCGCCACGGGCTGCAAGAACGTTACGGGGCAGCCGTGGCCGAGGTCGGCAGCCTTGATACTCCGTCGCACGCTCAATTGACTGCTGCACTCGTACAGCAGACGGCACAGGCCTGCGATCAGCGCGTCGCGGAACTGGAACGCTGGCTCGAGGAGCGAGACGTCGACGTGACGGTCACCCAAATTCGTACGATCACGCCGGAGGACTTGGCATGAAGCGAGGCGGCAAAGAGCGCGGGCGACGCATCGATGGGTTGTTGCGTGAGGTCATTAGCGAGAAAATTGCTCGGCTGAGCGATCCGCGACTGCGTGGCGTCACCGTGGTCGAGGTGCGGGCGTCGAAAGACACTGCCGTCGCCGATGTATTCGTCCAGTTGCACGGGTCAGAGAAGGTCAAGGCGAAGGCGATGGACGGGCTCGAGGCAGCGCGTCCGGTGCTGCAGGGCGCCATAAATGCCGAACTCTCGCTGCGCAACACGCCCGTCTTGCGGTTTATCAACGACCAGTCAATCGACCGTGCCAATCGTATTGACCAGTTGCTCCAAGAGCATTCTCCGAGCGAGCTCTCGAACGAGGGATGACTGCTGTGCTTGATCTCGCTGCTGCCGCCGCGCTCCTGCGCGAGCATCCCCGCGTACTGGTTGCCTGTCACGAGTCGCCAGACGGCGATGCGCTTGGGTCGTTGATCGGCATGGGTATGTCGCTCCGCAACGCTGGGTGGGATGTGGTGCTGTGGGCCCCGGGCGACGCACCCTTGCCAGCCGACTATCTCTGGCTCGGACTCGAGGGGACAACGCGGACTCCGCCCGCAGATGCTGCCGAACGGCTTCTGCTCGCGCTTGACTGTGGGTCGGCCGAGCGTCTTGGGAGCGATGGTCCAGCCACCGTGGCGGCTGCCGCGGCCTCGATCAATCTCGACCATCACGCGGACAACACCAAGTTTGCCGGCCTCAACCTCGTCGACGCGGTTTCGCCCTGCACGACGATTCTTGTGCTGAGGCTGCTCCGCGAGCTCGACATCACGATCACGCTCGACGTTGCCGAAGCGCTTTACGTCGGCATCATTACGGACACCGGCCGCTTTATGTACGCGAATGCGTCGGCCGAGTCCCATCGCGTCGCTGCAGAGTTGATTGATCTTGGTGTCGATCCGGCCGAGATTTTTCGCCGACTCTACGAAGGCAAGCCCGCTGCACGGGTCGAGTTGACCGCACGCATTCTGAGTTCGCTCGAACTGCGGCTGGACGGTCGGCTCGCCGTGGCGTACGTCACCATCGCTGATCTCGATGCGACCAAAGCCAGCGAGTCAGATTCCGAAGGCGTGATCGATGCACTTCGCTCGATTGCGGGCGTCGAGGTTGCCGCGCTGGTGCGCGAACCGCGAGCCGGCGAGGGCCAGTTCCACAAGTGTTCGCTGCGCAGCGCTCAGCCGACCGTCGACGTCGCACGCATCGCACATGCCGGCGGTGGTGGCGGTCATACCCTTGCCGCCGGCTTCGCTCTTGACGGTCCAGCGGCGGACGTTGTGTCCCTGATCGAACGTGAGATGACCCGTGCCTGAGGGCTTTCCAGCTGGCCTGGTGCTGATTGATAAGCCGGCGGGGATCAGCTCGTTTTCCGCGATCTCTCGGTTGCGGTCGGTCTACGGTAAGAAACTCGGCCACGCCGGCACACTCGACCCCTTTGCGACAGGCCTTCTGCTCGTGCTGACGGGACGGGCAACCAGGCTTGCCAGTTATCTCGTCGGCGCCGACAAGACCTACGACGCAACGATTCAATTCGGTTCGCGCTCCACCACCGAAGACCCCGAAGGCGAGATCGAAGCGAGCGGTGTCACGACCACGGAAGAGGCCGTCCGTGATGCGTTACCGGAGTTGACGGGCGAGATTGATCAGGTGCCGCCGGCTGCCAGCGCAATCCACATCGACGGCGAGCGCGCCTATCGGCGGTTCCGTCGTGGCGAGACAGTTACGGTGCCAACCCGACGCGTTCTCGTTCACTCCTTCACCTTGATCCACTTCGACTCTGACTCCCAGCAGGCAACCGTGTCGGTGCGTTGCGGCTCGGGTACCTACGTACGTAGCCTGGCCCGCGATCTTGGCGATTTGGTCGGCACGGGTGCGTATCTGACCCAGCTCCGTCGTACCGAGGTCGGAGCGTTTTCTGTCACCGACGCAATGCCGCCGGATACCATCGCTGCCGCGGCCGCAGGAGCCTGTGCGTGGTTTCCAGCGTCCACGGCCGTCGGCGGGCTCCAGCAGCGTCAACTGACGGCTGAGGAGCGGATCATCGTTGGTCACGGGGGACGTATCGCGGTTGACTCGAATTGGGTCGATGACGTCGCCCTGCTCGACGACATGGGTGACCTGATTGCCATTGCCGCGGTCGACGACGGCGTAGCCGCCCCAAAGATCGTGCTGGTCCCCGCATGACGTTGACGATGTATCAGAGCCTCAACGAGGTTCCAGCCGGCCGTCGCTGCGTCGCCCTCGGTACGTTCGATGGTGTTCATCGCGGTCACCACGCTGTCATTCACGCTGCCGTCGAGATGGCCACGCGACTCGATGCGATTCCCTGCGCCGCAACCTTTCATCCGCGTCCTGTGACGTTGCTTCGTCCTGGTACGCCGGCCGATACCCTCGCCGGCGTCACCCAGCGCGTACGACTGCTCGGTGAGGCCGGGGTGGAGGAGGTTGCGCTGCTGCGCTTTACGCCTGCTGTCGCCGCTCTCACCGCTGAAGAGTTCGTCGATCACGTCCTGATCGATCAACTCGGCGCGGTTGGCGTTGCTGTTGGAGAAGACTTTCGCTTCGGCCATGACCGCACGGGGACCGTCGATGTGCTTCGCGCTCTCTGCGAAGCTCGAGGCGTTGAGGTGATAGCTATCCAGCTCGTCGACGAGGATGGCGAGAAGATTTCGTCCTCGCGCATCCGTCGGCTGATTGCCGATGGCGACGTCGTTCACGCTGCACTGCTTTTGGGCAGGCTGCCATCGGTTGAGGGCGCGGTTATTCACGGCGATCACCGCGGGCGCGAGATTGGCTTTCCGACGGCGAATCTCTCGCTCGTACCTGGTCAACAGGTTCCAGCCGAGGGCGTCTACGCCGGCTGGGCGCTCTTGCCGCCAGGTGAGCGTCGTTACCGAGCGGCGGTCAGCATCGGTCGCAATCCGCATTTCGGTGATGTCCGTGATCTCCGCGTTGAGGCACACCTGTTGGACTACGAAGGCGACGAGATCTACGGCACCCCAATCCGCTTGGAGTTTGTCCAGCGGCTGCGCGGGCAAGAGGTCTACGAGAGTCTTGATGCGCTGATCGAGCAAATCCAACGTGATGTGGATGACGTTCGCGTGATCGCAACTGAGATCACGGGGTAGTCTCAGTCGTATGCGACTCGTGCTCGTGATGATGATCATTCTCGGGTCGCTCGGCTTTGCTGGTATCACACTGGCTGCAACGCCTCGCATCGTTGGAGGTGAGGTGGCTTCCCAGGCAGACTGGAGCTTCGTGGCTGCGCTCGAGACAAGCTATGGCTCGCAGTTCTGTGGTGGATCACTCGTCGCACCACAGTGGGTCCTGACCGCGGGACACTGTCGTATCTACTCCGCACGTGCGGTTCGTGTCGTGACAGGGTCCTCCGATCTCAATGCGCCCAGTGGGCAGGTTTTGACCGTGGATCGCCAGGTGCGCCATCCGCTGTACAGCCAGCCGGTCGTCGGAGCACCACGCGACGACCTCATGTTGGTGCATCTGACAACGCCAAGTTCAGCAGCCGTCATTCCCGTCGCTACTGGTACCAAGCCGCCCCCGGCCGGCACACTGCTTCACGTTGCAGGGTGGGGAGCGACGTCGTACTCCTCGGGCAACGACGCGTACGGTCCGGGATCGTCGCTGCTTCGACAAACGGCGGTTCGCGTCAGTCCGGCAAAGAAATGTCAGGCCGCCTACGGAACCAATGCGTTCGAGCCGATCGACATGGTCTGTGCATCACTGCCGGGCAAGGACGCCTGCGCTGGTGATAGCGGCGGCCCGCTCGTCAACGGGAGAGGCGCTGCAGGGCTCTTGGTAGGGGTTGTTTCGTGGGGTACTGGCTGCGCCCTCAGTGCCTACCCAGGCGTCTATTCGCTTACCGTCCACAATCGTTGCTGGATCGAAAGCACGATCGGTGTGCCCGGGGCTCCAGCAGCGCTCGCAACAGCCCAAGCGGACGGGGCGATTTCTCTTGACTGGAAGTGGGTTGAGCCATGTGTTGAGGCTCCAGAACCCACTGGTTTCCGCATCCGCGTCGCCGAGACCGGACAACAGTTCGATGTGGCTGGTGGCGCGCGACACTTCGACCTGACGGGATTGACGAACGGCGTGGCACTGAACATCTCCGTCACAGCGTTCAACGGCAACGGCGAAAGCGCGCCCGCCACAACGGTTGTCACACCGGCACCGAATCCAGTCTCCACGCAAGAGGCTGTCTGGTCGGCCTATCGACAGGCAACCACAACGTTCGTATTGGCACCACACCCCGGAGATCTTCAGTGGCGCGTCGAAGTCGGAGCCAATCTGCGTTTCTCTCCTCAGCCATGGCAGACCGCACCTGCCAGTGCCACACCAGAGACAATCGTCGTGCCAGTTGCCGGAGTGGCCATCGATCAGGACCTGCAGCTTCGCATCACAACCACCGACGGCATCACCAACGTCAGTACCAACCACATTCAACTGGCCGCACCATTGCCACCCGTAGCGACCAGAGATGCCCGTGTACGGGGTTCGGCAGCCGTCGGCGGAACCTTGCGGTGCGAGTTGGGACACTGGTCCGGCACCCGGCCCTTCGTGGTTTCGCGACTCTGGCTACGAGACGGGCGCAAGGTGCCCGGAGCAATCGACGCCACCTATCTCGTCAAGCCAGGCGACTCCGGTACGGCACTTACTTGTCGGGTGACCATCTCGGGTCCCGGTGGCATCGTCCGACAGACCACGCCGGCGCGCGCGATTCGCGCTTAGAGCTCGCTGACGTCGCCGGTGGCGTCTTCGTGACGCCGCGCCACACCGTCGGCGTGCGCTGCGTCCGCTACAGCCTGCGCAACGCTCTCCACGACCTTGCGGTTGAACACACTCGGAACGATGTAGTCGGGCGCCAACTCGTCGGTCATGATGACGTCGGCGATCGCCTTTGCCGCGGCGATCTTCATGCCTGACGTGATCTCCCGTGCGCGCACATCGAGAGCGCCACGAAAGATGCCTGGGAACGCCAGCACGTTATTGATCTGGTTGGGGTAGTCACTGCGACCCGTCGCCATCACTGCCACGATTCCCTCAACCTCTTCGGGCAGTACCTCGGGCGTGGGGTTTGCCATCGCGAAGACGATCGGCTTCGCCGCCATCGATCGCACCATGTCGACCGTAATCGTGCCGGGCCGGGAGAGTCCGATGACGACATCTGCATCGGCGACCGCTGCTGCCGCATCACCCGTGAGACCGAGCGGGTTCGTGCGCTCTGCATACCGCTGCAGCGCGGCGTCGAGACCTGGCCGATCGCGGTGGACAATGCCGTCGATGTCGCAGCCAATGATGTGCGTGGCTCCGCCGGCCAACAACATCTCCGTCACCGCCGTCCCCGCGGCACCGGTGCCGATAATGGCGATGCGAACGTCTTCGAGCTCTTTCCCGACCACCCGAAGTGCGTTGCGAAGCGCAGCAAAAACAGTCACCGCCGTTCCGTGCTGATCGTCATGAAAGACGGGAATATCGAGCGCCTCTTGGAGTCGCCGCTCGATCTCGAAGCACCGCGGAGCGGCAATGTCTTCGAGATTGATGCCACCAAACGCCGGCGCGAGGGCCTTGACGCACATCACAATCTCATCCGGATCGGTGGTGTCGAGACAGATGGGCCAGGCGTCAACGCCGGCGAACTCCTTGAACAACATCGCCTTGCCCTCCATCACCGGCATGGCGGCCTCTGGTCCAATATCGCCGAGGCCGAGTACGGCCGTACCGTCGGTGACGACCGCAATCGTGTTGCCCTTCGACGTCAGGTTCCAGACCATCTCGGGCTCGTCAACAATCGCCTGGCAGACCCGCGCCACGCCAGGTGTGTAGGCCATCGAGAGATCATCGCGGGTGCGGATGGGTACCTTGGCAGCCATCTCGATTTTGCCGCCTTTGTGCATCAAAAACGTGCGATCCGAGACGTTGACGACACGAATACCGTCAATCGCGCGAATCGCGTCGACGACGCGATAGCCATGCTCTTCGTTGGCACACAACACACTGATGTCACGCACGACGGAACCCGAATCAACCCGCACGAGGTCGATGGCGCCCAGTACGGCGTCAGCCTCGCCAATCACCGCAGCGACGCGCGCAAACTGGCCCGGCTCGTGCGGAATCACGGCACGAATCGTCAAACTGTAGGAGGCGGAGTGGTGCGTGGCCATGGCTCGCAGCGTAGCGTGGTTGCGGTGCGACTAGTCTCTCCCTATGCCGAAGAAAGCCTCCGAACTTGATCTCAACGATGGACCGGCACGGGACAGTCGACTGTTCCTTGTCGACGGCAACTCTCTGGCGTACCGGGCGTACTACGCGCTGCCTGAGGATTTTGCGACGAGCGAGGGCTTTCCGACGGGTGCGCTGTTCGGCTTTGCGAGCATGATGCTCAAGTTGCTCCAGGACTACACACCGAGTGGTGTGATCGTCTGTTGGGACGAAAAGCCGACCGAACGGCTCGCCTTGCATCCCGGCTACAAGTCGACGAGAAAGCCGACGCCAGAACTACTGAAGGAACAACGCCCGTTCTTTCCCGGACTCGTCGAGGCCTTCGGCTACCGGAACCTCAGCGTCATGACGCGCGAGGCCGACGACGTGATCGGTACGTTGACGCGCATTGCCGACGAGCAGGGGATTCAGACGTGCGTGGTCTCGACCGATCGCGACGCATTCCAACTCGTCTCGGATCGGGTCTGCCTGATGATGACGCCGCGCGGCATGACGGACGTACTCGTCTACACGCCGAGCCGTGTTGCAGAACGTCTCGGTGTGCCACACACCGCTGTCCCCGATCTGATCGGGCTCAAGGGTGACACCTCCGACGACATCCCCGGCGTCCCTGGGATTGGTGAGAAAACAGCCGCCGAGCTACTGGAGCGTTTTGGGACGCTCGAGGGTGTCTACGACCACATCGATGAGATCAGCGGTCCGAAGCGCAAGCAGTCGTTGCTGGAAAACCGCGAAGAGGCCTTTCGTTCGCGCGAACTCGGCACCATCGTCCGCGACATCCCCGAGTTGGCAGATTTCAATCCATCCGGTGAGATGGGGGCGCCCCCCGATCGGTCGCGCCTCGCCGAGCTCTTTCGCAAGTGGGAGATGCATGGGCTGCTACGACGCCTCGATGATCTCGAGACGCTTCTGCCTGCGCTGACGCTCGATGCCCCAGTGGCAACGGGTCCGATTGTGCGAGGCAAGACGACCACCGCTGGCGAACTCGTTGCGCTACTCGCTGATTGCCCCGAGGCAGGCATTGCGGTCGCCGACGGATTCCTCGGTGTTGCCAGCGATGCAGGCAATTGGGTGGTGCCAGTCGGCGACGCGGCCATCGCGGAGGCCCTGGCCGGACCAGGTCTCATTGCCCACGATGCCAAGGTCGCGCTACGGGCCCTCGGTGCTGAACGCCTCGCACCGGCCTTTGACACAGCCTTGGCGGCCTACCTACTTGACCCGGGCCGCAGCGGTTACGCCTTCGACGATCTCATGCGCGAGTACGGACTGGCCATCGAGACCGATGGGGAGGGGAGGGACGCGCTACGACAGGCGATCGGGGTGCGGAGCCTCTATCCGCTCCTGACCGAGCGTCTCGCCGATCGCCACCTGCTCGGCCTGCTCGCCGACCTCGAATTGCCGCTCGTGCCGGTGCTGGCCGAGATGGAGCGCGTGGGTATCGCGGTGGACACGCCCGTGCTCGAAGCCATTGCTGAGCGCTGCGCAACCGAACTGGCCGAGTTAGAGACCGAAGCCCATCGTCTCGCGGGTGGCCCGTTCGCCCTCGGCTCGCCAAAACAACTCGGTGAGATCCTGTTCGGCCGACTCGGTCTGCCCGTCCAGAGTTCCGGTAAGACCGGTCCGTCGACTGACCGAACAGTGTTGGCGAAGTTACGCTCTCGCTCGCCGATCATCCCCGTCATCGAACGGTGGCGCGAACTGTCCAAGCTGCTGTCGACGTATCTGCGCGCGCTCCCTGAGGCGGCGGCCGGCGACGGGCGGGTGCACACAACGTTTTCTCAGCACACAGCCGCCACCGGCCGACTCTCGTGCACCCATCCCAACCTGCAGGCGATCCCAGTGCGAACGCCGATTGGGCAAGAGATCCGTGCGGCATTTGTCGCCGCGCCCGGACGTCTACTGATCTCCTGCGACTACTCGCAAGTCGAGTTGCGCATCCTCGCGCACCTCTGCCAGGAACCCGGTCTCGTCGACGCCTTCCGGCGTGGCGAGGATGTCCATCGCGCGACCGCCGCCGAGGTGCTGGGCAAACCGGTAGACGAGATCACCAAGGAAGAGCGCGACCGTGCCAAGGCCGTCAACTTCGGCATCATCTATGGCATCTCAGCCTTTGGACTGGCCGAACAACTCGAAATCGACCGCAACGAGGCCCAGGAGTACATCGATACGTATCTCGGCCGGTATCCCGCCGTCCAGCGGTTTATTGCCGACACGATCGAGGAGACGGCGGAGCGCGGGTATGCACTCACGCTGCTCGGTCGACAGCGACCAATCCCTGAGTTACGCGCGAAGAATCGCCAAGTCCACCAGTTGGGCGAACGGCTTGCCATCAACTCCTTGATTCAGGGCAGCGCGGCGGACATCATCAAGGTTGCGATGATTGCCTGCGATCGGCGTCTCCGCGACGAACGTCACGATGCCTCACTCGTACTGCAGGTACACGACGAACTCGTCTTCGAGGTGGCTGCAGGCCACGCGGATGCGGTCCAGAGCCTGGTCGTCGAGGAGATGGTCAGCGCCTACGCACTCGATCCGCCGCTCGTTGCCGACGCGGGCAGTGGCCCGACGTGGGCCGCCGCCAAGGAGTAGAGCGGGCGCTGTCGCCCCAGAAACGGGCCGCTGGTATCGTTTCGCCCGTTATCGAGCCATCCGGCTCACCTCATAAGGACAGTCCTCTACCGATGCCACAGACCAAAGAAGAGATGATCGCCGACGATCCGAGCGTTTGGATCGAAGTCAACGGCGAGATGGTGCCGAACTACGACGCAACAATCTCGGAGTTTTCCGAGGGCGATGTGGTGACCGGTAAGGTCGTGCGCATCGACAAGGACGAAGTCCTGATCGATATTGGCTACAAGAGCGAAGGCGTCATCCCCGTCGCAGAGCTCTCGATCCGTCGCAGCGTTGATCCGTCGGACGAGGTTGAGCTCGGCGAAGAGGTCGACGCACTGGTGATGACGAAGGAGGACGCAGACGGTCGTCTGATCCTCTCCAAGAAGCGCGCCCGCTTTGAGAAGGCGTGGAAGCGCATCGAGGCAGCTGCTGAGAGCGGCGAGCCAGTCGACGGCACGGTCATCGAGGTCGTCAAGGGCGGCCTGATCATCGATCTCGGCGTCCGTGGCTTCCTGCCCGCCTCGCTGGTCGACATTCGTCGCGTCCAGGATCTCGAAGAGTTCCGCGGCCAAGAGCTCCGCTGCAAGGTGATCGAGCTCAACCGCTCGCGCAACAACGTCGTGTTGTCCCGCCGCGCCATGCTCGAGGAGGAGCGTCGCGAGGTACGCCAGCGCATCCTCGACGATCTCGCCCCAGGCAAGACAGTCAAGGGTCTCGTCTCCAACATCGTTGACTTCGGTGCGTTCGTTGATCTCGACGGCATTGATGGTCTGATCCACATCTCCGAGTTGTCTTGGAGCCACGTCAACCATCCGTCCGAGCTGCTCGAAATCGGCCAGGAGGTCGAGGTCAAGGTGCTCGACGTCGATCGCGATCGCCAGCGCATCTCTCTCGGTCTCAAGCAGACCCAGGCCGATCCGTGGCAGCGCGTGCTCGAGAGCTACCAGCAGGGCGACGTCGTCCACGGTCGCGCGACGAAGGTCGTTACCTTCGGTGCCTTCGTTGAGATCCTGCAGGGCGTCGAGGGCCTCGTCCATATCTCCGAGTTGGCCGAGCGTCATATCGAGAACCCCCGCGAGATCGTCTCGCAGAACGACCACGTCCTCGTCCGCATCATCGAGATCGATGCCGAGCGTCGTCGCCTGTCGCTGTCGATGAAGCAGGTCTTGCCGGGCGATCCAGTGCTGGCACCGATCAGCCTGATTCCGGGCGGCGATCCGTTTATCGATCCAGATGAGCCGATCGCAGAGCCTGGTGGCGCTCCCGACCTCGAGTTGGATCATGTCGAAGAGGGCGAGTATGACCTTGAGGGTCTCTTGCCGCCGGGCATGGCTGCTGAGGTTGCTGCCGCCGTTGCTGCAGAGCACGCTGCCAAGTTGGCTGCCGCTGCCGCCGCCGAAGGCGCCGAGGCTGAGGCAGCTGTCGAGGAAGCCGTCGTCGAAGCCGAGGTTGAGGCCATCGTCGAAGAGGCCGTCGTCGAAGCCGAGGTTGAGGCCATCGTCGAAGAGGCCGTTGCCGAGGCTGAGGTTGAGGCTGTCGTCGAAGAGGCGATCGTCGAGGCCGACGCGGAAGTTCCTGAAGCGTAAGCCGGGCCGGTGTCTCGCCGGCCTTTAGTGATCGGTCTGACGGGCGCCATCGGCGTCGGAAAATCGTCGGTACTCGCTGCGTTCGCGCTGCGCGGTTATCCCGCGCTGAGCGCGGACGCAGTGGTCCACGATCTCTACCACCAGAGCGCCGTACGTGATCAGATCGAAGACCACTTCGGCGCCGACGTGATCACTACCGACGGCGACGTTGATCGCGCAGCACTCGCGCGCCGGTGCTTCGGTGACTCCGTGGCCCTGACGTGGCTCGAGCAGCTACTCCATCCTCTCGTGGCGGAGCAGTTGAGCAATTGGGTCTCGCAGCAGGCAGAAGGTGACAATCCGCCCGCACTGGTCGTCTACGAGTCGCCGTTGCTGTACGAGGCCGGCCAGACTGACCGTTTCGATCGCGTTCTGGTCGTCACGGCGCCCGAGGCGGTTCGTCGAAAGCGACTCGAACAGCGCGGCGGGCTTGAGCGCATTGCCGAACGTGAGGCGCGCCTCTGGTCGCCTGAGCGTCGTGAGGCTGCAGCAGATGACGTGCTGGACAACGGTGGTACGCAGCAAGAGCTGCAAGAGGCAGTTGACGGGTACATCGCGCGATACGCTGAGTGGTAATGCGCCGTCTGTTCGGAGCCCTCGCGCTCGTCGTGCTCGTGCTCGGCGCTGTCGCAATCTACGCCGTTCGTGCTGAACCGGACTGGTACATCCGCGCGCGCTATCCACTGCAGTACCAGACGATCATCGAGGCGCACGCGGTCAACTACGGACTCGATCCGTCCCTCGTTGCTGCCGTTGTCTATACCGAATCAAAGTTCGACCCCATGGCCAAGTCGTCGGCCGGCGCCATTGGACTCATGCAACTGCTCCCGGAGACGGCGCAGGGGATTGCGGACCGAACGGGTGGTGGCAACTTTAAGCCCGCGGATCTCTACGAACCCGAGATCAACGTGCGCTACGGCTGCTGGTACCTCACATCGCTACGGGACAAGTATGCGGATCATCCCCAGGCGCTCGAGCTCGCCTTGGCGGCCTATAACGCCGGTCAGGGCAACGTTGACCGATGGGTAGCCGCCACGCCGAATGGTCAGAGGGTCCGGATTCGCTTTCGTGAGACTCGCGACTATGTCCGCCGGGTAGAACAACTCCAGAGTCTCTATCAACGCGGTTACGGGCTACGCTGACGGCATGCAGTTGACGCCCCGAGAACTGGATCGCCTGCTGCTCTTCCAAGCGGCAGAGTTAGCGCGCGCTCGTCGCGACCGAGGCCTGCTACTGAACGCACCCGAGGCGATTGCCATCATTGCCGACGCGGTCTGTGAGGCGGCTCGCGACGGCGCAACGCACGCAGAGGCCGTCGCAGCCGGAATGACAGCGCTCGCGCCACATCAGGTGCTCCCCGGCACGACGTCGCTTGTTCAGCATCTTGAGGTCGAGGCATTGTTTACCGACGGAACCCGCTTGGTCGTTTTGTCGGCGCCACTTGGTGATGCCGAGGCTGATGGTCCCGGTTCCGTCAGGGTTCGCGCCGTCGAACCACTCAACGTCCCCGACACGAACGCCGTTTTGGTCGTCAATACCGCAGCGGTCCCGATCGCGGTGACCTCTCACTGGCACTTTTTCGAAGCGAACCGCCAGCTTGACTTTGATCGCGCCGCAGCGTGGGGGCGCCGACTGGCGATTCCTACCGGCAGCACGATCCGCTGGGAACCAGGTGAGACCCACACGGTCACCCTGCGGCCGTTTGCGGGCCGTCGCATTGCCTATGGCTTCGCAGGTCTTGTCAATGGGCCATTGGACGCTGACGGCGCACTCCTCGCGGCGCTTGCCCTGGCGCGCGAACGCGGCTACCTCGGAGTCGGGGCATGACACTTCCTGCCGATGTCTACGCAGGGGTGTATGGCCCCACGACGGGTGATCGCATTCGCCTCGGTGACACCAGCCTCTGGGTCGAAGTAGAACAGGACGATCAAGAGCGCGGCAACGAGGTGATGGGTGGCTTCGCCAAGACGGCGCGCGATGGTCTGATGGCACAGGCAACCACGGACGCCGTCGAGATAGCGGTCACGCAAGTTGTGATCATCGATCCGATTCTCGGCGTCCGCAAGACAGCGATCGGAATCCGAGATGGTCGCATCGTCTCGATTGGGCGGGCCGGAAATCCCGACATCATGGACGGCGTCGAGGTTGTCCTCGGGACGGACACCGCGATCGTTTCCGGCGAGGGCCTCATCGCAACTGCTGGCGCCATCGACTCGCATGTCCACCTGCTTTCGCCGCAGATCATCCCGCAGGCACTGGCAGCGGGCTTTACGACGTTGGTGATTCAGGACTATGGCCCAGTTTGGAATCTCGGGACCAATCCAATTTGGGCGCTACGCCATATCCATGCCGCGCTTGATCAATCGCCGATCAATACGTTGATGCTGACGCGTGGTTCGTCGAGTCGCCCTGAACCACTGGAGCGAATGCTGCAGGCTGGTGCTGGCGGTCTCAAGATCCACGAAGACGTTGGTGCCCACGCGACAGCACTCGAGATGGCTCTCCGGGTTGCCGACGAACACGACGTGCAGCTGTGCGTCCATACCGACGGGCTCAACGAGTGCCTGACCGTCGAGGACACCTTGGCTCTGATCGGCGGCCGAACCCTGCACGCGTACCACATTGAGGGAACCGGTGGCGGTCATGCACCCGACGTCATGCGCCTTGCGGGTGAGCCCAATATTCTCACCTCGTCGACGAACCCAACGTTTCCCTTCGGAATCAATACGGCGGCAGAACACGCTGCGATGGTCGAGGCCGTGCACGTATTGCAACAGGACCTGCCAGGGGATCACCAGCTAGCGCTCGATCGGGTGCGGCCGGCCACGATGGCCGCCGAAGACGTGCTGCACGATCTCGGCCTGATCCACATGACCTCATCGGATAGCCAGGGGATGGGCCGCATCGGCGAGACACTCCGGCGCACCTTCCAACTTGCGTCGGTCATGCGCGACGCCCGTGGCGGCGATGGCAGCGGGCACGACAACGAGCGCGTCCTGCGCTATCTCGCGAAGGCGACGATCAATCCAGCAATTGCCCATGGCATGGCCGACGACATCGGATCGCTCGAAGTTGGCAAGCTTGCCGACATCGTCCTTTGGAGCCCCGCCTGGTTCGCCGTCAAGCCGTTCCTTGTCCTGAAAGCAGGTTTTCCGACGTGGGGGATGAGCGGCGATCCGAATGCGTCGACGGCCTTCTCCGAGCCAACGCGCATTGCCGCTCAAATCGGAGCGATTGGTAACGCCCCCGCACGACTGAGTCTCGCCTTCACCAGTCAGGCCGCGATCGATGGCGGAGGCGCCGCAGAACTGCCGACCGCCAAACAACGCGTCGCGGTCCGCGGCACCCGTACTCTTGGTGCCGCCGACATGGTTCGCAATACCCGCACCGCCGCGGTGCGCGTTGACTCCGTCACGCACGCCGTCTCGGTTGACGGGGAGATCGTCGATACTCCGCCAGTTACTACCGTGCCCCTCTCGTCCCTCCATCTCCTCGGCTGATCATGACCCCCGTTGCCCTTTGCGCTCCCGACAAGCTTCGTGGTGCACTCGATGCGCACGAGGCTGCGCAGGCGATGGCAGAGGGCTGTCACCAGGCCGGCTGGGACGCGATCGAACACCCGCTGGCCGATGGTGGAGAGGGTACGTGTGACGCAATCGTCCGTGGCCGTGGAGGCCGCCGCGAACAGATCAGTACGCGCGACGCAATTGGCCGACCACGCAAGGCGATGCTGGGCGTTCTACCCGATGGTTCGTGTGTCGTGGAGGCCGCCGAGGCGATTGGCCTGATGCACATTCCGCGTAACCGCCGTGACGTGATGCGTGCGACGAGTGCCGGGGTCGCACCGCTCGTTCTGGCGGCTCTCGATCTTGGAGCCCCGCGCATCGTGATTGGTCTCGGAGGTTCGGCGACGGTAGACGGCGGCCTCGGCCTACTAATCGGGCTGGGCTTAAAGGCCTACGACGCTGACGGCAACGTTCTGCGCGGTCGGGGCATGGATATCTCGTCCGTTGTCCGCATCGAACTCTCTGGTCTCGACGCCCGACTTGCCCAAACCGAGTTGATCGTGGCGCTCGACGTCGACAGCCCCCTCGCAGGCCCACTCGGCGCTGCGCCCGTATTTGGCCCACAGAAGGGCGCCTCTCCCGAGGAGGTGCAAATCCTCGATGCCGGGCTGGCGCGTCTCGACACCCTCTATGGGGAGCGTGCTCGCCGACCGGGTGCCGGTGCGGCCGGTGGTCTGGGTGCCGCCTGCTTCCTCCTGGGTGCGCTTCCGATCCCGGGAGCCGAACTCGTCATGCGCGAGACCGGCTTTGCCGCGCAACTTGCGAAGGCCGATTTAGTGTTGACGGCCGAGGGCGCCGTCGACGCACAGAGTGCTGCGGGTAAGACGGTAGCTCGCGTCGCACAGGCAGCCAACGGCGCGGGCCTGCCCTGCGTCATCTTTGGTGGCCGTGTCGACGAGGGCGCGTCCACGCTCTACCGCGTTGGTGCCACGGCGGTGCTCGGCATTGGACGTGGAGCTAAGCCAATCCGCGAGGCTCTTCGCTCCAGCGCGGCAGATCTTACTGCCGCAACCCGTGCAGCCTGTGGGCTCTACGGCACGACGCGCTAGACGTTCGGGCTAGTCAGCCGACGGGGTATCGACCAGCGCCAACGCTCGTCGAATCGGACGCGGCAGATGGAACGACACGTCCTCGTGCACGGTCTCGAGTTCCGAGATGGTGATGCCGTCAGAACGTGTGCGGAACCACTCGATGACGCCCAAGACGAGTCGCTCTGGGGCCGATGCCCCCGACGTGATCCCAATCTTGGTGCGATTGCCGATCCAGGTTGGGTCGATCTCGCTCTCGTCCTCGATTAGATAGCTATCGACGCCGGCATCGCGAGCGACCTCGACGAGGCGACAGGAGTTGGATGAGTTTGCAGACCCGATCACCAGTACGAGTTCTGTGACCCTCGCTAACTCCTTGACGGCCGCCTGGCGATTGGACGTGGCGTAACAAATATCGCCCTTGTCCGGGCTCTCAATCCAGGGATACCGCTGCTTGAGGGCGGCGATGATGCCACTCGTTTCGTCGACTGAAAGCGTGGTTTGGGTGAGGTACGCGAGTGGAGTGTCGACCGGATAGTCCGGCAAGGTCCTGACATCTGCCGCGTTCTCAACCAGCGTCATGGCGCCGGGGGCCTCGCCCATCGTGCCGACCACCTCTTCGTGGTCAGCATGGCCGATCAAAAGCATCTGATATCCACGCTGGTCATAGCGCTTGGCCTCGTTGTGAACCTTCGTCACCAACGGGCAGGTCGCATCGATCACATCGAGTGCCCGTTCTGCAGCGCCCTCATGAACCGTGGGCGCCACGCCGTGCGCGGAGAAGACGACGGTTGCACCTTCGGGTACCTCGTTGACGTCATCAACGAAGATCGCACCACGCGTCTCAAGGTCCGCGACGACGTGAAGGTTATGCACAATCTGTTTGCGTACGTAGACCGGCGCACCCTGCAGTTTGAGTGCCTGCTCGACCGTTTCAACGGCACGATCGACGCCGGCGCAGTAGCCGCGTGGGGCAGCAAGGATCAGTTCGAGTTCGGCCATGTACATAGGATACTGATCGGTCTATCGCAGACGCGCGGAGGATCGGCCGTACCATGCAGGTGTGAGACTGATTCCGTCTGCTTCGGCGCGTATTGCGTGCGTCTTGTTTGTCCTGTTGGTGCTCTGCCAACTGATCTATCCGCAGTCACCTGCTGGTTGGAGCGTTCAGCTGACCGCCCTGACGGTGTTCCTGTTTCTTGGCGCCTCGATGGCGGCTGCCTGGAGTCGATCGGGGCCGCGCTTCGCGCTGTCACTGGCTGGACTGGCTTTCCTGATTGGCCTTGGTTCCGAGATCCTCGGAGTCCATACCGGGTTTCCGTTCAGTACCTACAGCTATACCGCCGCGCTGCAGCCTCAGTTGCTTGACGTCCCGATCCTGATTCCCTTGGCGTGGGCGATGATGGCCTATCCCGCCTGGAGGATCGGCGAGTTGCTGGGAAATCGGCCCCTGACACGAGCATTGTTCGCCGCTGGTGCCTTGACGGCGTGGGATGTCGCCCTCGATCCACAGATGGTTGGTCAGGGCTTCTGGGTCTGGCCCGACCTCGGTATCTATCACGGAATTCCGTTGATCAATTTCGTCGGCTGGTTTACCGTCGGTGCAGTCCTGTTTGGTTGGTGGGCCCTTGCTGCTCGCCCTGCTGGGCGGCCGAGCCGCTGGAAGCTGATCGATCTGCTGGGCCCGCTGCTCTACGCATGGACGTGGATCGGCGAGACCGTGGCGCACGTCCTCTTCTTCGCGGGCTGGACGGTCGCCATCGCCTCCTTCATCGCGATGGGAGTGTTGACCGTGCCTGCGCTGTTGAGGCAATGGACGGGGAGCGCGACCGCATGACGCGTGTCGTGATCGTCGGCGCGGGTGTTGGTGGTCTCGGGGCGGGTGTCCGTCTCGCCGCCGCCGGCTGCGAGGTGCTCGTGCTCGAAGCATCCGCTCAGGTCGGCGGCAAGCTGGGTATCGCACGCTCCGAAGGCCACACGTTCGACACTGGCCCATCCCTGTTGACCATGCCCTTCACGCTCGTAGAGACGCTGGCAAGCGCCGGTGTTGATTTGAGCGATCGTTTGGAGCTGCGGCGTGTTGACCCACTCTGTCAGTACCACTGGGACGATGGTTCGGACCTGACAACCCACGCGGATGCAGATGCGACAGCGGCGGCGTTTGAGGCGTTCGAACATGGCGCTGGTCAGTCGTGGCACGCACTGCTGGCACAGGGCAAGCGCACGTGGGATCTCTCGTTGCCACTCTTTCTCTCCGCTGCCATCAGTAACCCGATCGACCTCGCGCGCAGAAGTGGGCGGCCGATCGACCCCCGCGACATCCTCGCCCACACCACGCTGGAGCGGTATGGAGCACGCCATTTTCGCGATCCGCGGCTTCGGCAACTGCTGGACCGTTACGCAACGTATTCGGGCTCTGACCCAGCGCGTGCACCAGCCACGTTGTCGGTGATTCCCTATACGGAGTCTGCGTACGGAGCCTGGCATCCACTCGGCGGCATGCATCGAATTGCCGAGGTCCTGAGCGACGTGATTCGAGAGCGAGGGGGAGAGGTGCGCTGTTCCACGCCCGTCGCCCGCATCGCGACGGAAAACGGCCGGGCGATCGGTGTTGAGACGGCCGCGGGAGAGCAGATTGCAGCTGACGCCGTGATTGCGAACTGCGATGCGGCAGAGCTGTATGACAACTTGGTCTCCGCGCCCAAACAGGCAGCACAGATCGCGACTGCGCCAGCGAGCCTCTCAGGCTTTGTCCTGATGCTCGGCGTTACGGGCCGGACTCCCGACTTGGCCCACCACAACATCTGGTTTCCTCGTGACTATCGCGCGGAGTTCGCCGATATCTTCGACGACCCCCAACCTCCTAATACGCCAACCATCTATCTCTGCAATCCCGCAGCCACCGATCCCTCCTGTGCTCCCGAGGGTGACGAATCGTGGTTTGTACTGGTCAACGCGCCTCGTCACGGTCCCGTCGACTGGGACGTGGAAGGCGAGCGCTATCAGGAGCGCATTCTCGATCGACTCGATGCGTTGGGTCTACGGGCGCGGGAACGTGCGCGAACGATCATTCGACGCTCGCCGGCCG
>CANKHS010000005.1 GCA_947481755.1 Actinomycetota bacterium
GACGTAGCCCTCTCGCGTGTCACCAGGCTTGCGGTAGACGGCGCAGAAGTTGCAGTCCGTCACGCAGACGTTCGTGTAGTTGAGGTTGCGGGCGACGATGTACGTGACCTCGCCCGGATTCGCCTTGCGATTGCGGATCTCGGTCGCTGCGGCACCGATCGTGACAAGGTCGCGCGATTGCATCAAGGTCAACGCGTCGGCATCGGATAACCGCTCGCCCGCGAGCACACGATCAAGAATCTCGGTGACGGTTCGAGTGGAATCGACGACGGCCATTAGCCCCTTGCTCCTTGCGTTGCTCCCGCGAACTCGAGTGCGGGAACCGAATCGATGATGCCCGCTTCTGCGGCTAATGCAAAGTATCGCTGCAATCCCTCGCGCTTGCGGTCGCTAAAGCCATAGTGCAGGTTGTCGAAGTAGCGGGCGAGGAACCCAGCCGGGAAGCCGTAGCGCTCGGCCGCTGCCTCGGCGACCAACGCCGCGTGCTCTGAGGCATCGGCAACGGCCGACGCCAGCGCGTGGTCGAGAGCAAGGAGCCGGTCGACAGCAACGGTTCGGCGCGCGGCCCAGACAGCGAAGACCATCGGTAGCCCGGTGCGCTCAAACCAGAGCTCGCCGAGATCATGGTGTGGCGTTGGATCTTCGATGGCCGAGCGCAAGGCCTCGTCACCGATCAAGAGCGTTGCGTCCGCCGACTGACCCTCGGCACGAATCTCCGCCCTCGGGAACAACACTCGCACCAGCGCAACCGATGCTGCACTCTTGGCTGTCACGGCAATCGAGGTGATGGCGGGCAGAGGGACATCCGTGACCAGGTTGACCGAGTCGACCTCACCCTCGGAGGCGATACAAATGGAGGGCAGCAAAACCCAGTCGGCCGCGTTGTACGCGTAGGCAATGCTGGAGACGTTGGCGACATCCAGCTCGCCCGCGGCAAGGAGCGCGTTGAGCCCAGTGGGTACGGCCAGCGTCTCCTCGATCATGCCCGGCTCGAGTCGATGCTCGAGCGACCACGCCAGCGGGAAGGTATTGATGAAATCAACCCGGCCGACGCGAAGGGGATTCACCGATCCCACCGCCGCAACTCGTTGTAGAACGTATCGCGCTGGACAGGAACCTTGCCGGCCTCCTGAATGACGCGCACGAGATCGGCAACCTTCTCCTCCGTCGGCGTAACCGCGCCAGCGGCGTGCGCGATCTTCTCCTCGACGACGGTGCCCTGGATGTCGTTGGCCCCGAACGAGAGGCCAACCTGGGCGAGCGGCGTGGAGATCATGATCCAGTACGCCTTGACGTGCTCGATGTTGTCGAGCATCAGGCGCGAGACGGCGATCATCTTGAGGTCGTCTTGGCCGGTCGAGAACTTCCAGCCACGGCGCTCGAAGACGGTGTTCTGCGGGTGGAACGGCAGCGGGATGAAGGCCATGAAGCCCCCGGTCTCGTCCTGCAGTTCGCGCAGCGCCAACAGGTGCTCGATGCGCTCCTCGTACGTCTCAACGTGGTTGTACAGCATCGTGCAGTGCGTCTTGAGACCAAGGTTGTGCGCGATCCGATGGGTCTCGAGCCACTGTGCACCCGGCTCCTTGCCCGGCGCGATGATCTTGCGCACACGCGGCGAGAAGACCTCGGCACCGCCACCCGGCAGGGTGTCGAGACCGGCGTCGATCAGTGCCCGCAGCACCTCCTCATGATTGAGGTCGGAGGTGCGCGTCATGTGATGGATCTCGGAGGCGGTAAAGAGCTTGAGATCTACACCAGGCAGACCCTTCTTGAGCGCCGCCGTGATGTCGACGTAGTACTGGAAATCAAGGTGCGGATTCTCGCCACCGACCATGTGGATCTCGGTGAAGTCCTGCGTCGAACGCACCTCTTGCGCGTGCGCGACGAGGTCGTCGATGTCCCACATGACCGCGTCGGCCTGCTTCGACGTGCGCGCAAAGGCGCAGAACTTGCACTTGACCCGACAGATCGTCGTGTAGTTGAGGTACAGGTTGTTGACGAAGAAGACCTCGTCGGTGCCACCGCGTTGGCGGCGGGCAAGGTCGGCGAGGGCACCGAGTTCGAGCACATCGTGTGACTCGAGCAGCGTGATGCCGTCGTCGAGGTCGAGGCGCTCGCCCGCGACGACCTTCTCACGAATCTCCTGGAGTTCCGTATTGCGCGTGATGGTTGCCATGCCAGATTCCCGTCGGTGGTGTTCTATGTATCGCGGTCGACAACACCGCGGACGACCATCCGCAGCGGTGTTGTATCGAGGTCGCCAGTAATGAGATCGAGGGCCTCTTCGGCCGTCCGTACAAGCTCGCGGGCAGTATCGCGTGCCTCATCAAGCGCGCCCAATTCGCCGACGCGAGCCAAGAGTGGAAGCACGGCTGCGGGCTCTGGTTCGCGACGCAACGCCTCGGCAATTTCGGCGTCGATCCGCGCGGCGTAGAGCAGCGGCAGCGTTGCCGTACCGCCGATCAGGTCGGTGCCGAGCACCTTGCCGGTCGTGGACGAGAGACCGTCACAGTCGAGAATGTCGTCGGCCACCTGGAAGGCGAGGCCGAGCAGGCGCCCGTATTCGGCGAGCGCCGCGGCATCGGCATCGCCGAGACCGCCGAGGCGACCGCCGAGCCCGCAGGCCGCTGCGAACAGGCGTCCGGTCTTGAGCGTGCAGCGCTCGAAATACTGTTCGGGTGTCGTCTCGGGGCGGCGCGTCTGCAGCATCTGCAGGGCCTCCCCTTCCGACAGGCCGAGTGCGGCCTGTGCCAGCAACACAAGGCTCTCCATGTCGTTCGTCTCGGCGAGTACAGCAAACGCACGGGCAAACAGAAAGTCGCCGGTTGCTCCCGCGATGCGATCGCCATGTTGCGCCCACACGGTCGGTCGTCCACGGCGGAGCGAGGCGTGGTCGAGCACATCGTCGTGCACGAGCGTCGCCATGTGCACGAGCTCGACTGCGCTGCCGGCCCGGACGAGGTTCTCCTCGGACTGCCCGGAGGCTGGCGAGGAGAGCAGCACAAGCAGAGGACGAAGACGCTTGCCGCCCGCCGCCAGTGTCTCGGCCGCTGTGGCGGCTGTCGAGCCGCCAACCCAGGCGACATCGTCTGCCAATCGTTGCTCGACGCGCTTGAGGTAGTCACTAATGCCGGGGAGCGCCAACAGATCGGCGTAGGTGATGGTGCTCATCCGTCGCTCCGACGAACGGTGCCAACGTGCAGCGCCACGATCCCGCCGCCTAGCGTGCGGAAGCGCACGTCGTCGAGTCCAGCCTCGTACATCACGTGCGCAAGGCTCGTGGTGCCCGGAAACCGCTTGACCGAAGCAGGCAGGTAGGTGTAGGCCGCGTTCTGCTTATCGACCAATCGGCCGACGCCAGGTACGAGACGGTCAAACCAGAGCGAATGAAACTTCGAGACGACGCCAGACTCGGGCGTCGTGATCTCGAGACACACCACCTTGCCACCTGGGCGAACGACGCGCACGAGTTCGCGAAAGCCGAGAGCAAGATCGGCAACGTTGCGAATGCCAAAGGCCACCGTCGCTGCTGCGAAACGGTCGTCTTCGAAGGGGAGGTCGAGTGCATCACCGTGGATCAACGAGGCCTGGTCGACGCCACGCTTGGCGATCTTGATGCGACCACGATCGAGCATGCGCTCGGCGAAATCGAGACCAACCACCTCGCCACTCGGGCCGACGCGCTTGGCGAGCTCAAGCGTGAGGTCCGCGGTGCCACAGCAACAGTCGAGCACGCTCGCGCCCGCGCCGACCTCGGTCGCATCGGCCGCGAGACGACGCCAGCGCACATCGAGGCCCGCGGTCATCACGCGATTCATCGCGTCGTACGGACGGGCAATACGGTCGAACATCGCCTGGACGCGCTCAGGGGGCAGCGTGCCGTCCTCGGCGCTGTACTTGACGGGAAGATTGTCGGTGCTCATGCGTCGGCACCCCAACGTGGCAGGAGCTCGTTGTCGATCCCGCACAGGTCGAGCACACGGCCCGCGACGAAATCGATCGCGTCGCCCAACGTATCGGGGTGCGTATAGAAGACCGGCATCGCCGGGGCGATAATCGCGCCCGCCTCGGCCAGCGTCGTCAAGGTGCGGAGGTGCAACAGCGAAAGCGGCGACTCGCGCGGCACGATGATCAATTTGCGGCGCTCCTTGAGGGCAACACCAGCAGCGCGATGGATCAGATTGGCCTGACTCGTCGAGGCGATCGTGCCGCACGTGGCCATCGAACACGGGCAGATCACGTAGGCGTCGACCTTGGCGGAGCCCGAGGCGTACGGAGAGAACCAGTCCTCTTCCCCGTAGAGCGTGGTGCTATCGCCGCCGTACTCGGTGATCAGGCGTTGGATTGCCTCAGGGCCGGGAATCGAACGGTCGCGGTAGACCTCCCACGCGATCACCTCACCCGCGGCCTTGGAGGCGCAGACGCCGACCTCGGCCCCAGCGGCGGCCAACCCCGCGAGCACGCGGGCGGCATACGGTGCGCCAGAGGCGCCAGTGATTCCGAGGAAGACTCGCATAGTCAGTAACGGGCGTTGCGTGCAGGATACGTCAGTACGGGGGTTTGCCCCGCTAGGTGATTCGCTGCGCGTGGCCGGACGGCTTCAGCGGACCACGCCTCATTCTTGACTCGGCCGTACCGGCTGCCCTCAAACGACGAACGGCCGGGTGTTGCCACCCGGCCGTCGCCACCATCTAAAACGTGATTTTCCGTTGAGGCTAGGGACCGACCGCATTCGTGGCGGTGCCAGCAAACAGGCCACCCGCCTTCGTGCAGGATGCCGGATAGGTTGCCTTCGCGGAGGCCGCCTGCGGGCCTGGCGTCGTGCCCTTCGCGGCAGCCCACGTCGCGACGTAGCCCGCGAGACACGAGATCTCATCGGCCGTGTAGGTGGCCTTGAAGGACGGCATGCCGCCCTTGCCGTTGGTAATGAAATTCAACGCTGTGGCGTAGTCCGGATTGGCGCTATCGAGCACCGGCCCAACGTTGCCTGCCGTACCCGCGTTCGCGAGCGTGTGACAGGTCGAGCAGGCGCCACCGGCAAAGGCAGCTGCACCTGGCTCCGTCGAAGCCTGACCTGCAGCACCCGGCGCCTTGGAGCCGTAGAACGTCAGCGTCAGCAGGACGATCGGCACCGTCACACCCAGCGCGAGTGCAATCGGGCGGCGCGAGAGCCGACGATCCGGGTTGCGATCGATGAACGGCCAGCCGATCAGCAGCACCATCCAGATCGTCGGGATGATGATCGAGCCGACAATCAGGAGTTCTGGCGTCTTGAAGATACGCAGCAGTTCGAACAGGAAGAAGAAGTACCAGTCCGGCCGTGGGTCGTAGCCGAGCACACCAGGATCGGCCTTCGCCTCATAGGCAGGTCCGAGCAGGCCACCAATACGCTCGGCCGTTGCTTCGGCAGGGATCGCTCCGAACTGCGCATGCCAGAGAATCGCCATGCCCATGATCAGAGCAACGACGATCAGGCTGACGATCGTGTCGTGGAAGACAGCGTTCGGGAAGAACGGCTTGCCATGGCGCTTCTGGAAGGAGTACTCGCGCTGGTATCCCTCGCGGCGCTCGCGTGCAGTTAGGCGTGGCATTAGACGTCACCCTCCGTCGGCTGCATGCGCGACCAGGGCGGCGATGTGACTCCGAGCCGGACGACGAGCAGCATATGGACGAAGATCAAGCCGCCGATCACACTCGGCAATACGAGCATGTGGAGTGCGTAGAAACGCGAGAGCGTATGCGTGCTGATCTCTGGGCCCACCATCAGGATGTACGACAGTGCCGGCCCGAGGATCGGTGCCGTGCCGTTGATGTTGACGCCCACGATCGTGGCCCAATAGGCGCGCTCGTCGAACACCAACAGGTAGCCGGTAAACGACATGCCCATCACGAGGATGAAGATGATCGCGCCGGTGATCCATGTCATCTCACGCGGGTACTTGTAGGCGCCGAAGAGGAACGTACGGCCCATGTGCAAGAAGAGCAGTACCACCATCACGGACGAGCCCCACTTGTGCATACCGCGGACGAGCCAACCGAGCGTGGCATCGTTGGTGATCCATTGGATCGTGCTCCAAGCGGTGTCTGGATCGGGCTGGTAGTACATCGCCAGCAGGATGCCGGTGGTGCTCTGCAGGATGAAGACGGTGATCAGCGCGGAGCCAAGCGTCTGCAACCACGAGATGTCCTTAGGGACATTGCGGAAGAGCATGAACTTGCCAAACGAGATCGCGCCAGAGCGCTCCTCGACCCAGTCGACTGGGATCATCGCGATTTCGCCAGGAGGCGGCAACAGTGTGGACATGGTGTTCTCCTGCCTCAGGACGGGGTTGGGTAGAGCCAGCCGAGGAGCCCACCAACGGGCTCACCGGGAAGCTTGAAGGTATCGGTCATGACGACTTTGCCGTCGACCTCTTGGGTCGCGAAGACGCGTCCCACGTAGAGCGTGCCGGCGTCAACCTTGTACTCGAAGCGGTTGAGCGGGCGCACCGGCGGGCCAGCAGTGCGGGCGCCTTCGGTGTCGTACTGGCCACCGTGGCACGGGCACGCGAAGTTCGTCGTCTTGAACTGCACGGGGCAACCGAGATGCATGCACACGTTCGAAATGATCGTGAACTCTTCGGCACCATCGCGACGCACGTAGGCGACGCGACGATCGAGCTCGCCAAGCTTGCCGCGTTCAAAGATGACCGGCTCGTACGTGCCGGCTTTGAAGTCTTTATTGTCGACCGGGCCAAAGCTCGTCCAGTACCAGTCTTCCTTCGCAAAGGAGGGTCCGAGGACAAAGCCGACGACCGGGACCGCAATGGCGACACCGATCAGGCCACCAAGGCCGACGGTTGCGCCCGTCAGAAATTTGCTGCGACTAATGATCGCGCGGGGGTCCGCTGGGTCGCCATACGACGATGCGCCAGCTCGCTCAGATTCGTTCTCAGCCACGTGCAATGCCTCCAGTCACGTAGGTATCTTGGGGGCGGTGCCCGTCGGATGTCAAAGTCGCCACGAAACGCACAATCATCTGATCCATCATTTTGCACTCGTTTCGACGTGCTGAAGCGAGCACGAATTGATGCAGTAACGCATTCCTGTTGGCCCCGGACCATCGGGGAAGACGTGTCCGAGATGACCGCCGCAGCTCTTGCAGACGACCTCGATGCGACGCATGCCGTGCGTGCTGTCCTCGCGCGACCCGACGTTGTCGTCGAGCACGGGGCGCGTAAAGCTCGGCCAGCCAGTGCCCGAATCGAACTTGTCGTTCGAGTGAAAGAGTTCCGTTCCGCAGCCCGCACAGGCGTAGACACCCGGCGTGTGGTCGTCGACGTAGGCGCCGGTAAACGGCGGCTCGGTTCCCTGCTGTCGCAGCACGGCGTACTGCTCCGGCGTCAGTACCTGGCGCCATTCCTCGTCTGTGCGTTCCACGCTCACGTGTTCCTCGGGCGGAGTCATCGGTCGTTACGTCCGTCTGCGAGCATACCCAGCGTTGTCACCGGAATGGCCATCTAGCGGACCCTGCCCGGCATCTCAATGCCAAACGAGGCCCACCGCGCATCGACCTGCGCCTTGATGTCTGCGGGGATTCGGTTGACTTCGGGCCAACCTCGCTCGTAGCCCTCGCCCTCCCACGTCGCCGTCGCGTCGAAGCCGATCTTGCCTCCGAGCGCCTTGATGCGAGCGGCATGGTCGAGCTGATCAATCGGGCCGTACGACATCAGAATGTCGTGGGCAGGATCGACGTTGGCGCCGAGTTGCCAGACGACCTCGGTGTAGTTGTGCACGTCGACCCACTCGTCGACCACGATCACGGCCTTCGTCAACGACAACAGACCGGTACCCCAGATCGCGCTCATCACCTTCTGCGCATGTCCAGGGAAGCGCTTCTGGATCGACACGATCACGCAGTTATGGAACGTGCCCGCGTAGGGGATGTCGTAATCGACGACCTCGGGGAGCGTCACGCGCACGGCAGGGAGGAAGATCCGCTCAGTCGCCTTGCCGAGCCAGAGGTCCTCGCACGGCGGCGGACCGACCACGATCGACGGATAGATCGGATTGCGCCGCGACGTAATCGCCGTCACGTGCATGACCGGAAAGTCATCGACCGGCGTGTAGTAGCCGGTGTGGTCGCCAAACGGACCCTCCGGCTTCGTCTCGCCCCGTACGCAGTAGCCCTCAATGATGATCTCGGCGTTGGCCGGCACCTGGAGGTCGACGGTTTTGCACTGGACCAAATCGATTGGTTGATCTCGCAGCCAGCCGGCAATCATGTACTCGTCGATGTGCTTCGGCAGCGGCATCGAACCCGAGTAGGTCGTGATCGGATCGGTCCCGAGCGCGAGCGCAACTTCCATGCGCCCCTCGCCTTCGCGATGGTCGGCAGCACCGTCCTTATGCATCTGCCAGTGCAGGCCGAGCTCGTGCTTGCCGTGCTTCTGCAGGCGGTACATGCCCACGTTGCGACCGCCGGTGACGGGGTCCTTCGTGATCACATTCGCCAGCGTCATGTAGGGGCCACCATCGTCGGGCCACTGGAACTGGATCGGCAGAAGATCGAGATCCGGCTCGGGCCAGACGACCTCTTGACAGGCACCAGAGCGCACGACCTTCGGACGCGCATCGGCGACGCCCTTGAGACGACGCAGTGCCTGCACCTTGTCCTTGAGTCCGTCCGGCGGCTTGAGCTCGAGCAGTTCGCCGATCTCGTCACCAATCGAATCGAAATCGTCGCGACCGAGCGCAAGCAGCATTCGCCGCTCCGTGCCGAACTGGTTGATCAACAGCGGGATCTTCGACCCCTTGACGTTGCTGCACAAGATCGCCGGGCCACCGCCCTTGAGCACGCGATCGGCGATCTCCGTAATCTCGAGGTACGGGTCGACCTCTTGCGTGATCTCGACGAGTTCGCCCTCACGACGCAGCAGTTCGATCCAGGCGCGGAGATCCTTCGGGCCATTCATCGGGTATCCCCCATCAGGCGTCGGTGCTCCAGCAGCGGCGCTGCCGCATCCACGTCAGCGACCAGTGCACAGAGAATCGTGGGATCGCCGTTGCGCAGTGCTTCGCGTGCGTTGAAGAGCGCCTGATCGCGCGGACCGGCCAAGTGCCGTGCCGTCGCGAGCCACAACTCGGCGTCCACCACCGCTCCGCCCTCCGCCCGCAGATGGGCGGCCAAGGAGACGAGATCGGCCAGGGCAGCGATCGCCTCAACGTCCCCTGCTGCACAGACCTGCACGAGGCCCGTGGCGTAGAGGTAGTCGCCGAGCAGGAGTGCCTGCTCACGATCGGGTGCTGCAAAGGCGCGACCGCGCGGGGCATGGTGCACGAGGTAGCCCTCGTAAATCGTCTCCACGCCGTCCGCAAAGGCGTCGCCGGCAATCGGCCCAAACAGGTCATCGCCATCGCGCTCCGACGGATCGAGCGCAGAGCGCGCCCAGACAGCACTGCTCAGCGCAGCCGTCTCGACGATGCGATCGACGCGCGACGAGGTCTCTACGCCAGCCATCGAGCAACGTCCAGGGCGCTATAGGTGATGACTGCGCGAGCACCTGCACGGCGGATCGCAAGCAGCGACTCCAACATTGCGGCATCGAACGCGAAAGCGCCGGCGTCAGCAGCGTGACGCAACATCGCGTACTCGCCCGACACCTGGTACGCGAGCACAGGCAGGTCGCTCTGCTGCGAGAGGTCAGAGATCACATCGAGAGCGGTAATTGCGGGCTTGACCATCAACATGTCTGCCCCCTCTTCTTCGTCGATCAGCCCCTCGCGGACGGCCTCGATCCGGTTGGCAGGATCGAGCTGGTGCGAGCGTCGATCACCAGCCGAAGGAGTCGAGTGCGCGGCATCGCGGAACGGACCGTAGAGGGCCGAGGCGAACTTCGAGGAGTAGGCCAGAATGCCAACGGACTCGGCAAAGCCCTCCTCGTCAAGCGCATCGCGGATCACACCAATGCGACCATCGAACATGTCGGAGGGTGCGACGAGATCGGCGCCGGCGCGTGCGTGCGCAACGGCCGCACGACCAAGCGCTGGCAGCGAGGCGTCATTGAGGATCTCACCGTTCGGACCGACCAATCCACAGTGGCCGTGGCTCGTGTACTGACAGAGGCAGACATCGGTAGCGATCACGAGGCCCGGCGCTGCCGAACGGATCGCCCGCACCGCCGTTGGTGTGGGACCGTCGGGATCCCAGGCAGACGTGCCTTCAGCGTCCTTGTCTTCGGGGAGGCCAAACAGCAACACTCCACTGACCCCAAGCGCCGCCGCCTCGACGGCGAGCTCGGCTGCCAGATCTGGCGTCACGCGATCGACACCGGGCAACGCGCCGATCGGGTCTCGCCGCCCCTCACCCGGCACCACGAACATCGGCAGAATCAGCTGCGCGGGTGTCAGCGTGGTTTCGCGCAGCATGGCGCGGAGCCCAGGCGTACGGCGATTACGGCGTGGTCGACTCTCAGGGAACACGCTGGAAGGGTAGGCGAGGTGGGCGTGCTCCCGCGCCTACCGCTCAGCGACACAGAAGACAGTCCGTCATAGGCACAGCCGATAGGCGAACCGACGGGGCTACTGGCGGTCGGACGCCTAGTTGATCTGGAGTGTCGCCTCAGGTGCGGTCAGCGTCGCCGTGGTCACGGGAGCCGTATCCGTCACCGCAGGAACCGAGGCCGTCGTATCCGTAAAGACCTGGAAGGTATCGATCGGAGCGGTATCCGTCACGCCCGTGTCGGTGACGACACCCGGCAAGGGCAGCGTGTCGCCCGTTACCGTCAACGTCAGCGAATCCGCAGCAGGCAACGTAAAGGTCGGGATTCCCGTGTCGCTGCCCGAGCTGGACGACGAATCGTTGTTCAGCAGACCTCCGCCGTTGATGGCGGCGACAGCCAACACAATCGCCAAGAGTGCGATACCGCCGACGATCGCGGCAAGGCCGGCATCCGAGATACCGCGGCGCGGCGTCATCGGAAGCGGGGGCTGCACGACCGGTGCGGGCATCAGGTCGATCGGCAATTCCACCCCGGCCATCACGCGCAGCCGTTCCGCAACGAGAGCGGCGGGCGGCGGCGGGCGGCGGGCGTCGTCGGAGAGCAGCGCGAGAATCAGACCATTGAGCGCAGGTGCGATGTCGGACGCGAGACTGGCGGGCGAGGCTGGCGGCTGTGTCGCCTCGCGACCAGTCACCAACAGGTAGAGGATCGCGCCGAGCGCACGCAGGTCAGCAGAGGCCGTCGGGGCGGGAGCGCCCGTCGAGATCGCCATCGCCATCCCGAGACCGGCTCCCATCACGACAGGTCGTCCCGAGGCATCCAACACGACCGCGTCGGGCGCCAGCCCACCGTGGGTCAGACCAGCAGCATGAAGTGCCGCGAGTGCGTCGGCAACGTCCGCGACAACCAACACTGCGCTGGCCTGCGGCAGCATCACCGCGCCACTCAACAGTGGACCATCGGCCTGAGCCTCAACGTGGACAAGCGTGTCGTCATCGAGACGAACCACGTCGAGCACGGGCGCGAGGCTGGACTGACGGGTTGCCTTGACTGCCTCAAGGAGACGTTCGACCGACGCGGCCTGCGCTCCACCCGCGATGCGGGCGACGGCGACGCGGTGGTCGGCGACCTGGTCTACCGCAAGCTCGCGCGCCACGCCACCAAGGGCTGGCAACGGGGCGACAGGGCGGTAGCGTCCGGCGATGGGTTCAGTCATTGTCGAGTTTCGGTCAGGCCGTTAGGCACGAGCACCATCGCTGTATACCATGATCGACGAGCAAGACTCGTAACTTTCACCGAAACATGACCACTGAACTCCCACACGAACGCGTGCCCGTCGACGAGGCTCGGGCGCGCGTGATTGCGGCTGTGCGGCTGCTCGACACAGAATCGGTAGGGCTTGCAGAGCTCGCGGGGCGCACGGTTGGAGAAGCGGTCGTGGCGCCACACAGCCTTCCCACGCACGCCAATTCGGCGATGGATGGGTACGCCGTCGAGGCAGGATCGGCCGGACCGTGGCCGATCTCCGCGCAGATTCTGGCGGGCGACAACCCCGCTCCGCTCGTCCCGAATTCGGCAGCAGCGATTGCCACGGGTGGCGTGTTGCCTGACGGTGCCGATGCCGTCGTCCCGATCGAACGCGTTGAGGTCGTCGACGGTGTGGTGACGGCCACGGAGTCGATCGCGAGCGGCGACTTCGTGCGACACGTGGGTGCCGACGTGCAGGCCGGGGACGTCGTCCTCCACCCAGGTACCAGATTGACACCGCTCGCCACCTCGGCCGTTGCCGGCCTTGGTCTCACGAGCGTGGCCTGTATTCGTCGCCCCCGCGTCGTCGTCTTAACAACCGGCGACGAGCTTGTTCCGCCCGGAGTCCCTCTTGAGCGCGGCCAGATTCACGAATCAAACTCCGTACTTGTTGGTGCCACACTCGCCGCGGCCGGCTGCGAGATCGTTCGCATCGCCAACGTTCCGGATACGGCCGAGGCGACCCGGACCGCATTTGCAGCCGCACTGGCCGACGCCGACCTCGTCGTCTCGACCGGTGGCGTTTCCGTCGGTCCACGAGACCACGTCAAGCCCGCGCTGCACGAGCTCGGGGTGACCGAACTCTTCTGGCGGATCGCAACCCAGCCCGGCCAGCCCGTCTGGTGTGGCTCTGCACCCGATGGCACGCTTGTCACGGGCCTCCCCGGCAACCCGCTCTCGTGCCTCGTCGGACTCCACCTCCTACTGATACCGGCAGTTCGGGCCATGACCGGAAGCGACCCCGTGCCCATCACCGTCCGCGCCGAACTGGCCGCGCCGATCGCCCAACTCCCGGCCCGTCTGCGCGCAATTCCGATGCTCCTCCAGGCCGGCCGCCTCGAAGAACTCGGTGCGGGCGCCTCGCACCAACTGTCGCGGGCAGCGCGCGCGAACGCACTCGCCTTGATCCCAACCGGTACGGGCGAACTCCCGGCCGGCACGATCGTCGACGCCGTCCCGTTGGCCTAGTCCTGCGGTCCGCGGGGGGAGCCGCCTGACACGGGCGCGCATCGCGCTACGGTGCCAACGCAGATCCGAATCTAAGAGGCAGGCCATGACGGAGTATCGAGTCGAGACAGACAGCATGGGCGAGGTCAACGTGCCCACCGACCGCTATTGGGGCGCGCAGACCGAGCGGTCGATCGACAACTTTCAGATCGGTATCGGGACGTACCACTGGGACCGTCCGATCATTCGTGCGCTCGGTGTGCTGAAGAAGTCGGCCGCACGTGCCAACAAGGATCTTGACCAGTTGCCACCCGACGTTGCCGACATGGTGATCGCGGCCGCCGATGAGGTTATCTCCGGCAAGCTCGACGATCACTTCCCACTCGTCGTGTGGCAGACCGGCTCGGGCACGCAGTCGAACATGAACGTCAACGAGGTCATCTCGAACCGCGCGATCGAAGTTGCGGGCGGCGTGATGGGCTCCAAGACTCCTGTGCATCCGAACGACCACGTCAACCGCGGCCAATCGTCGAATGACACCTTCCCGACCGCCATGCATATCGCCGCGGTTGAGGTGCTCGACCAGGTGCTGATCCCGAGCGTCACGCTGCTGCGCGACACGCTCGACGCGAAGGCCAAGGAATACGCGGACGTCGTCAAGATCGGCCGCACGCACCTGCAGGACGCAACGCCAGTCACGCTCGGCCAGGAGATCTCGGCCTGGGTCTCCCAGATCGACGATGCCCTCGCCACCGTCCGCCGCGCCATTGATGGCCTGCTCGAGTTGGCCATCGGCGGTACTGCCGTCGGCACGGGACTCAACGCGCATCCGAAGTTTGGCGATCTCGCCGCCAAGTACATGGGTGAGGAGACGGGCTACGCGTTCTACTCGGCCGAGAACAAGTTCAAGGCCCTGTCGTCGCACGATGCGATGGTCAACGCCTCGGCAGCCGAGCGCACCCTTGCGGGTGCGTTGATGAAGATGGCGAACGACGTTCGTCGTCTCGCCTCCGGCCCCCGCGCTGGCATCGGTGAGATCTCGATTCCCGAGAACGAGCCGGGCTCGTCGATCATGCCGGGCAAGGTCAACCCGACGCAGTGCGAGGCGCTGACGATGGTCTGCGTGCAGGTGTTCGGTAACGACGCCGCCGTCGCCTTCGCCGGCACGCAGGGCGACTACCAGCTGAACGTCTACAAGCCGGTGATGGTCTGGAACGTGATCGAGTCGGCCGAGCTGATCGCCGCAGCCTGCAAATCGTTTAACGACCGCTGCGCCGTCGGTATCGAGCCGAACTTGGAGACGTTGGAGCGCAACCTCAACGCGTCGCTGATGCTCGTGACCGCTCTCAACACGCACATTGGCTACGAGAACGCCGCCAAGATCGCGAAGAAGGCGCACCACGATGGCACGACCTTGATCGAGGCCGCCACGGCACTCGAATTGGTTACGCCCGAGCAATACGCCGAGTGGGTCATCCCTGTCGACATGACGCATCCGCTGTAGGTCGATGTCCGGAAGGGGTCAGGCCCGATCTGGACATTTGATGGCGAGCAAGCTCACCTATCAAGTGTCCAGATCGGGCCTGACCCCTTCCGGACATCGACCAACCGGCAGCCTCGCAGACAAACCATCCAGCTCACAAAAACCGAGGCAGAAGACCTAGCGATCGTTCGACGCAAGAGCGCCGACGACGCCCGCACCGACCAGCACCGACCCGCCGACGACCAGAGCGGCGGGCAACGACCCGGTACCAGCTGCGCCAATCAGCGACGCGAGATCGGCGCCACGCAGCAGGAAGATCAAGAGACCCGCGGCCGCGACGGGGCCAAGACCCCAGGCCATCCGTGGCACGAGTTCGTCTGGTCGAGTCAGCAACGTCCAAACCCACAGCGCCGGTACGGCAATCAAGACTGACGCCGGGCTGCCAGCGAGGAGCAGCACGGCGGCGCCGAGACCGATCACCGGCGTTGCCACCAGTGGTAGTGGTGCACGGAACCGATACCGCAATAGGTACACAGCGATCGCGACCGAGATGATGCCGGCCGCAATCACAAGCAGCACTGCCAGCAGTCCAGCCTTTGGCCAACCTGAGCCCGGTGGGGTATCGATTCCACCGGCCAGATCCGTGGCTCGCGCAATCAGAACCGTCGCAATTCCCGGCACGGCACCGATCGCCGCGACGATCAACGCTGCACTCCAGCCAGCGCGCGATGGGCGGCCGACAAGCAGCGCCTGACCGGCGGCAAAAAGCGGTCCAAGCAGCAGTGCAATAGCGAGCAAGGCAATCGCTCTGCCCGGGATCACGCGGCCGGATACAGCGACGTAGACACCGCTTGGGGGCGAAGGACGAGGCTCTGCATCGAGACGAACGAGGAGCGTGCCGATCGCCGCACCGACCGCACCGAACCGAACCTCATCAATTGCTGCCACGCCGACGCCACCATCGCCATCACCAAGCTGAATTGCGGCGACACCAGCATCGAGGAATGGCACCTGCGCGCCCGCAGGAGTGACCGGCGCAATCAAATCAAGCACCTGCGTGACGGGGCTCGCTGGGCCGGCTGCACCGGCCGCAGGTTGGCTCGCAATCGATTCTTCGAGGCCTCGCAAGAGGAGCTCCGGTGTGCGCACCCCACCCGTGCCGGCAAACCGAATTGGCAAGGCATCCGTCCCCGAGCCAATCGCGTCGAGCGAAACCACCGCAACCGGACGTAGCCCTGCGGACCGCAATTCGTCGAGTAGGTGCTGATTGCCTGCCTGCCCAACGGTGCCGCCGTCGGTCGAGGCCAGCACCAACGTACGTGCGCGCTCAACTCCCGACAGATCACGCGCCAACTCGACAATCGCTGCCGTACCTGTCGCGTTGTCGTTGAGGCCAGGACCAGGCGCAATGTCGTCGCGATTGGCAAGCACGACGATCGCCTCGTCAGATGAGCCCTTCTCGACGACCCAGAGGTTCTCCATCATCACGTCTGTGCCCTGTGCCCCGGGCGCACGAAACGACGATCGCTGGACGGTCTCGCCGCTTGCCTCACTCAATGAGCCTGCGACCTGGTCCGCCGCCTGTTTTGCCGTCAAGGTGCCAGGGGCACGATCTGGCGCAAGTTCGGCAAGCTGGCGGGCGTATGCGGCGGCGTGGGTACCGTCAAAACTGGGAGCCACAGCGACCGTTGCGGATGGTCCAGCCGGTGTGCGAACGCTGACCAAAAGAATGATCAGCGCGAGCAGCGGTGGGACGATAAAGGCAATGCGAAGCGCTCGTCCGGCACTTCCGCGCGGACCCCGAACCGGTTGCACACTGCCACGCTGGTTAACCACAGGCCTGCTGACGGTAGCATTGGCTTGTGCAGAATCCGCCCGTGGTCCTAATCATCGATGACGAGGAGTCGCTTCAGGAGCTGCTGACGCATGCGCTCGAGCGCGATGGCTACACCGTGCTGGTGGCAGGAACGGCCACTGCTGGTCTCGCCGCCTTCGCCAACGATTCGCCGGATGCGATCCTGCTCGACGTCATGCTCCCCGACGGGTCTGGGCACGATGTCTGCAAGGAAATCCGAGCGACCTCGACTGTCCCGATCATCATGCTGACTGCGCTCGATGACGAAGTCGACAAAGTGGTCGGCCTCGAGCTTGGCGCCGACGACTACATCACCAAGCCATTTGGCATGCGCGAGCTCCGTTCGCGCGTCCGTGCCGTCTTGCGTCGCGCGGCGATGACGATGCCGAGCGGTGACGACGAGCCCGTGGTTGAGGAGCGTCTCGAACTCGCGGGTGTCGTGATGGACCGCGCACGGCATGTTGTGACAGTCGATGGTGTTGCCGCCGACCTGACGTACGTCGAATTCGAGATTCTCGCGACCTTGATGACGAGCCCCGGCCGGGTCTACAGCCGCGGCCAATTGCTTGACGCCGTCTGGGGCTCCTCCGACTTCCGCGAACCTCGCACCGTCGACGTCCACGTGCGTCATCTCCGCGAGAAGATCGAGGCCGACCCGGCGGCACCGGCGCGGATCCACACCGTGCGCGGTGTCGGGTACCGCTTCGAGGGATAGCGGCCTGCGATGGACTGGCTCGTCGACCGCGTCTTTCCGTTTCGTCGCCTGACTGTCTGGCTTGGTCTTTTGGTGCTCGTCGTCAGCGCACTTGCGTTGACGTTCTCGTACCTGCTTGTGATTGCCTCGCTCGACGATAGCCTCGTCAGCAATCGCGTCAGCATTACCGCCCACGCCGCCCAAACCTCGGCACCAACCTTCGCGACAAACTTCGCAAATGCGCTGAGCGGTGCGGCTGGGAGCCCCGATACGAATGCCGTGACGGTGGCCTACGGCACGCTGACCAATACCGATGCCTCCGTCTACCAGGTCATTACGCAAGACCACCTCGTTCCCGTCACGACGCTCGCCCCGCCGACGCCGAGTGCCGTAGCCGTTTCGGCGGTGGCCGCGAATGGCGTCCAGAGCGGTGTCGGTACAGCCTCGGGCCGGCGCGTTGCCGAGGCCGCGTACAGCATGCGCATCAGCGGCACGCAGTACGTCGTCGTGCTCCAGTCGAGCCTTGCTGATATCGACTCAACCGTGGCCCTAACCAGCCGCCGCAGCCTGCTCGGCGCACTGATTGCCCTCCCCCTCGTCGTGATCATCGGCGCTTTGGCCGCCGCGCTCCTAACCCGCCGTATTCGCCGCCTCGAACGCGCGTCGAGTCGTATTGCTGGTGGCAACCTGAGTGAGCCGATCGTCGATCGTGGCAAGGACGAAATTGGTGGGCTCGCTGTGGCGCTCGATCAGATGCGCAACGAATTGGCCAGTACGGACGCCGCCCGGCGCGCCTTCGTCGCCAACGCCTCACACGAGTTGCGCACACCCGTCTTCGCGCTGTCCGGCTTCTTGGAATTACTGATCGACGAAGAGGACGAGGCCATGCGTCGCCAGTTCCTCGCCACCATGCAAGATCAGGTCGAGCGCCTGACGCGCCTCGCAACAGACCTGCTCGACCTCTCACGTCTCGATGCCGGCAAGGTGCTCGTTGTGCGCGAGCCTGTCGAGCTTGCGGATGCGGCCGAGCGCATTGCCCGCGATCTCACACCCGTCGCCAATCGCCGCGGTGCGACGATCGTCATCGAGACCACGCCCGTGATTGCGCTCGGTGACGAGACGCGCATTGGCCAAATTACGCGCGTCCTGATCGACAACGCCGTGCGGCATAACCCGGAGGGCGTCACGATCTGGGTGCGTACAGAGCAGCGTGGTGACGCCACAGCCGTGATCATCGAAGACTCCGGACCACCAATCCCACCCGCCGAGGCCGCGACGGTCTTCTCGCGATTCGCACGTGGCAGTGGTGCCGGTGAGGGTTCAGGTCTTGGCCTCGCGATCGCCTCAGAACTCGCCGGTCGCATGGATGGTCGGCTGGTACTCGATCAGTCCGGCCCCCACAAGGTGTTTCGGCTCGAACTTCCTGCCGATCGACCGCTCTCCTGACCCGGCCCGCGCATTCCGACTATCCTCGTGCGGTGGCTGATCCCGAGCAATACCGCCTGACGATCGTTTCAAACCGCGGCCCAATCACGTATGAGGTCGTTGCTGGCGAGCGTGTCGCCGGGCGCGCCGGTGGTGGCCTCGTATCTGCTCTACGCGGCCTCATTCGCTCGCATACGGTGACGTGGATTGCCTGCGCCGTCACCGACGAGGACCGGGTCGTGGCGCGCGAGCAGCATGGAAAGGCAGTGCCAGAGGAGGACGACGCAGGCAACCCGTTCCTCCTCCATCTCGTTGAGCCCGACCCTGCTGACTTCGATCGTGCCTACCACGAGATCGCCAATCCGCTGCTGTGGTTTATCCAGCACGAGCTCTACGACACGGGGCAATCACCCGTGGTCAGCGAGGACGTCCGCGAGGCCTGGGCTGCCTACCGTCGCTACAACGCCACGATCGCCGCGGCGGCGGCAACCGAGTACGACTCCGACGCCTTGATGGTGCACGACTACCAGCTCTACCTGGTCCCAGCGATGCTGCGCGAGGCGGGCGTGACGACCCCGATTCTGCACTTCACCCACATCCCGTGGCCAGGGCCCAGTGCGTGGCGCCTCTTGCCGGTCGATCTTCGCACCGAACTGCTGCACGGGCTGCTTGGTGCAGACATCGTCGGGTTGCAGACGGCACACGACGTGCGCGACTTCCTCGCTACCTGTGTCGAGTACCTCGACGGTGTGACGGTGGATCACGAGGCCCGCACCGTGCGCGTTGTTACCGATCACCGCGCTCGCACCGTGCTTGTTCGCAACTATCCGATCTCCGTCGACCCAGCCGAATTTCGTGAGCACATCACGACGCCCGAGATGGTTGAGGCTGCCGCAGAGATGACGCGCACGCGGACAAAGCATCTGATCCTCCGCGTCGACCGCACCGACCCGTCGAAGAACATCGTGCGTGGCTTTCATGCCTACGATCGCCTGCTCACGCGCCGACCCGACCTGCACGGCGACGTCACGCTGCTGACCCTGCTCGACCCCTCGCGGCTCTCGATTCCCGCCTACTCGCTGTACTTCGAAACGATCCAGGAGACGGCAGCCGAGGTCAATGCGCGCCACGCGCACGACGGTTGGCTCCCCATCGACCTACGGATTGGCGATAACTTCCCCGACGTCATTGCTGCGTACCAGCAGTACGACGTCCTCCTCGTGAATGCGATTGCCGACGGAATGAATTTGATCGCCAAGGAAGCCCCCCTGCTCAACGAGACCGACGGCGTCATCGTGCTGTCGGAACGTGCGGGCGCCTACGAAGAGCTCGAGCCCTTCGTGCTCGGTATCGATCCGCTTGACGTTGAGGCGACGGCCGCGCAACTGGAGCGAGCAGTCGAGCTATCGCAAGGCGAGCGTGCAGCCCGTTCGGTCGCGATCAAGGATTTCTTGATGACCCATGACGTCAGCCGCTGGATCGACCTTCAGTTGCGCGACCTCAATGATCTCTCGGAGGCTCGCCGATGAGCGACCCGCTGCTGATTGTCGCTGCGCTCAACGGCACCCGCCAGCGCGACGCCTGCCCGAAGGTGCCGCTGTCTCCGGAAGAGCTTGCGGCAGAGGCCAAGCGTGCAGTCGAGGCCGGCGCCGGCATGGTGCACGTGCACGCCCGCAAGAGCGATGGCTCCTCCACCTTCGACTTCGTGATCGACGACATCGTTGCGGCGATCCGCAGCGCCGTTGATGTACCGATCTCGATCTCGTCGCAACGCGCACGCCAGACGTCGCTCGGCACGGTCACTGCGCTCTTCAGCGTGCTGCGCGACCTGCCGGATCTCGCCTCCGTCCATGTCCGGCCACCTGAGGCCGAGCTACCCGCTCATCGCGAGGAGGCTCGTCAGATCATCGAGGCCTTGGACGCGGCCGATGTTCGTCCCGCACCCGTCGCCGGGAGCCTGGACGCACTTGGTGACCTCGAGGTGCTCTACAACGACTCGCTACTCGGTCGAGCGCCGTTTGTGATGCTCACGCTCGGTGCGGCTATTTCGGAGTCGGCCGACCTCGCTGCCGGCACGCCCCAAAACGTGCTGCGCCTGATCGACGCGGTCCGGTCGGTGCTCGCACAGCCGCCGATTGTGGCGAGTGGCCGCGATGCGACCAGCCCGATCGTGCAGGCCGTCGCTGCCGCCGCCGGTGAGCACATCCGGGTTGGCTTCGAAGATGCCGTCACGCTGCCCGATGGATCGCCTGCGACCTCGAACGCTCAGCTTGTCGAGCACGCTGTCCGACTCGGCGCTGCGCTCGGGCGTGCACCGATGTCGCCCGACGACGCACGACGCCTGCTTCGCTGAGACACCGGCCAAGCGGCCATGACACTGCGATACCGTTGAGGTAATGTCTCGCCGGTCGCTCATCGTCATCATCGCTCTCGTGGGGGTCGGCGCGGTCGCACTGATTGTCGGACTCCGCGGTGTTTCCGATGCGACCAAGGCCGAGACTGGGCCAACCGAGTCGAGCCTGATCCCGCCGTTCACCCCGACCAAGGCGCCAGCCATTACGGGGCAGACGATCACCGGCAAGCCGTTCGATTTGGCGGATTACGCGGGCAAGCCAATCATTCTTAACTTCTGGGCCTCGTGGTGCGGGCCGTGCCGCCGCGAGATCCCCGCTATCGCCGCCTTCGCCAAGAGCCATCCGGAGATCCAAGTGCTGGGCGTCGATTATCAGGACGACGTGGCCGACGCCGCCGCCTTCGCGAAAACCCATGGAGCGACGTGGCCCAGCGTGGTTGACGATGGGCCGATCGGGAGTCACTACAAGGTCCCCGGATTGCCGACCACGTTCTTGATCAATCGTCAGGGCCAGATCGTCGAGCGCATCCTCGGTGAGGTGACCGAGCCACTGCTCGACGCGCACGTGAAGGCGATGACCGAGCAGTGATCGGCGCGATCAGCCTGTCTGGGGTTGGGCTCGCAACGGCTTTCGCCGCTGGCCTGGTCTCGTTTTTGTCGCCCTGCGTGTGGCCGCTCGTGCCCGTCTACCTCTCATACGTGTCCGGTGTGCCGTATCAGGAACTCGGCTCGAACCGACGCCGTGTGGTGATTACGACCTGCGCCTTCATCGGCGGCTTTACGGTGGTGTTCGCTCTCTACGGCCTCAGTGTCGGGTACCTCGGTACCTTCGTCGCCGATTACCGGCGCGCGATCGAAATCATCGGCGGCATCTTCGTGATCCTGATGGGGCTCGCGCTACTCGGGTTTGCGCAGCAACTCGTCGGGCGTAGCGCTCGCGTCGAGCTGAAGGCGCGCCCGGCCTCGCTGGCCGGTGCAGGCCTCGCCGGCGTGGTCTTTGCTGTCGGTTGGACGCCATGCATCGGCCCGGTGCTGACGTCGATCCTGCTCTACGCCGCATCGCAAGGTGGCGCGGGCGGGTCGGTGTTGCTGTTCGCCTACGGCATCGGACTCGGCGTGCCGTTTTTGCTCAGTGGCCTGTTGGCCTCGTGGCTGCTCGAACGCACCGGCGCCTATCGCAAGTACGGCGTCTGGGTCAATCGCGTGGCGGGCGTCGTGATGATCATCGTCGGCGTCCTGCTCGCATCGGGGCAACTTGCCCAGATCACCCAACAGCTGAGCGGCTACGGCGTGATCGTCTAAACGCCGAACCGGCGGGATCAACTTTGCTTTGGGGTCAGACCCCTACGCAAAGTTGGTCGTTATGCCACGTCGGTCGCTTAGGTCAACTTTGCATGGGGGTCTGACCCCAAAGCAAAGTTGATCAC
>CANKHS010000006.1 GCA_947481755.1 Actinomycetota bacterium
GACCAAAGGCATCGAGCGCGATGATCACGCCTGCCATCGAGAGCATTGCCACCACTGCGATTGCGATGCCGGCAAGCCCAGCAAATGCGTTCGCGAGCAGAATGCCGCCGCCGATCACAACGACTGGGGCCGCTGTGGCCTGCATCGAATAGCCGAGGCCACTGATGATGTTCGTCGCGTGACCCGTGGTCGAAGCCTCTGCCACGTCCAGCACGGGCTTCCACTTCGTGCCCGTGTAGTACTCGGTGATTGCCATCAGCAGGGCCGTGATGACCAAGCCAATAATTGCGCAACCGAAGATCTGGCCCGTCGAGGCACCATCAAAGTGGGTCGTGCTCGCCATGATCTGGCTATCGAGGCCAAAGATGGCTGGGATAAAGAGCAGCGCGGAGAGGACAGCAGAGACCAGGACGCCCTTGTAGAGCGCACCCATGACCGAGCCGCCTTCCTTGACGCGCACGAGCAACGTGCCGACGATCGAGGCGAGCCCGGACAGGCCACCAAGCACGAGCGGTAGGCCGACGAGCGCTGCGTTGCCGTCCGACAGCTGGCTCAGGAGCAGCATTGCTGCGACCAGAGAGACCGCGTACGTCTCGAAGAGGTCAGCAGCCATACCAGCGTCGTCACCGACGTTGTCACCGACGTTATCGGCAATCACGGCCGGGTTACGCGGGTCGTCCTCGGGAATGCCAGCTTCGATCTTGCCGACGAGATCTGCACCGACGTCTGCACCCTTGGTGAAGATGCCGCCGCCAACACGAGCGAACACGGAGATCAGCGAACCGCCGAAGCCGAGTCCGACGAGACCGCGGAGGGCCTCGGTCTGGTCGTAGCCCGAGGCGAGCAAGATGCCGTAGTACCCAGCCACACCAATCAGGCCGAGACCAACGACGAGCACGCCCGTGACGGTGCCGCCCTTGAAGGCGACATCCATCGCGGGACTCAGACCGCTCTTGGCTGCCTCAGCGGTACGCACGTTGGCGCGCACGGCAACGTTCATGCCAATGAAACCTGCAGCCGCCGACAAGACGGCGCCGATCAGGAATCCGACAGCGACCTTCCAGCCGCCGAGGTCGGGCACGAACATCAGGATGAGGAAAAGGACGACAGCGACGATCGCAACCGTCCGGTACTGGCGGCTCAGGTACGCGGAGGCACCTTCCTGAATGGCCGATGCAATCTCGCGCATCTTGTCGTCGCCCGCAGGCTTTGACAGGACCCAGCGAGTGAGGATCAGTCCATACAGAACGGTGATAACTCCGCACACCAGTGCGATCAGCACGGCGTGTTCGGCGAAGAGCGTGGACATCAGGTCGGAATAGCTCCTTGAAGTCGGGAAACTGCCGTAAGTGACAGCCGCCGGAGGGTATCAATTCGCCCCGGCGACATCCTCCGCTCAACCGACGACTACCTGCCTGTTAGTTGCTGCGTGGCGCCAAATATGCCGCGACGCCCAGCATTTCTTCGAGCGACTGAGGCTCAAGACCGTTGCGCCTGAGAGCCGCAATCAGTGCGGGTACAGCAGACGCAGTGTTCGCATTGACGTGCATCACGACAATCGAGCCGGGTCGCGCGTGGCTCGTGACCTTGTCGACCAGCACGGATGGTGGTGGGTCGAGATAGTCGGAAGGATCGACGTCCCACAGCACGGAATACGCAAAGCCCTCTGCCCCAGCTACTGCGTCGGTCGTGGCGTTGTGGAGACCGTAGGGTGGCCGGAAGAACGGCATCGGCGACGCCTTCGCAACCTGCCACCAGATGTCTTTGTCCCCTTGGATCTGACTCGCCTGCGCCGACGACGCGAGAGTTGGCATCTGCGGATGCGACCAGGTGTGCGATCCGATCGTGTTGCCCGCTGCAAGAGCCGCCCGCGCTGCCGTTGGATTCGAGCGGACATTGACCCCGTTGCAGAAGAACGTTGTATGCGCCTTTGCCTTTTTAAACGCCCGGATGATGGAGAGCCAGGCCTGCTCGCTCACACAATCGTCGAAGGCAAGGCCGATCACGGAGCCAGCATCGCGCAGTGAATAGATCACGGAATTTCTGACGCCGCGATCGACTCGGATGGTGCGCAGGTCACTCTCGCCAACGTTCCCAGCGCCGTCCACACCACTCACACGCAGATGGTAGACCCCTGGCAAGAGCAGGCGTTTGCGCAAACGCAAATTCCATGAGAGGGCGCCGCCACGACCGTCAGGGTCAACCGGTACCGCGACGCGACCGAGCTTCGTCCCAATCTGGTTCTCGACGATGAGAGTTGCACTCACCAATCCCGATGCGTCCTGACTCGTTAGCGCGACTGCGATCGGTCCGCGCTCCGTCAGGCTCGGTTTGGGTGCGGACTGCGTCAGCAGAGGCGAAGAGGCATCGACGACGACAGGAGTGAGAGACTGACGAGTCGCACCAAGCGGGTCGACCAGCGTGACTTGAATCCCGTAGGTGCCGTCGGCGACGCCACCGCCGTCCCAACTCAGGCTGGTCGAAGAACCAGCAACAACCGGAGTTTCGGCCAGCAGATTTGCCACGAGCAAACCATCATCATTCGTAACGTCGACACGGATCGTGCCAGTCTCTGTCGAAACAATCACCACCGTCGTCGCGGCCGCCCGACTCGTGGCCTGGGGGTTAAAGACTGCCGGTGTTGCCGTCACGGACAGTGACGGCGAGGTGACAGGGACTACCGCCCGTGGTGTAAAGGGAGAACCGAGCAGGGCAGCGACGATCAGCGTGGTGGCTAGCATGGACACTCGAGACTCACCCTACAGCGTCGCTCCGGTCAGAGCATGTCCGCATGGATCATCGGGCGCGCGGGGTGGCAACGCGTTGATCGTGCCAATCAGGAGATCACGGAGCCGGTGCAGGCCGGCTGCGAACTCGGCGATCACTTGATCAGCCGTAACGGGCGCGGCAGTCGGATCGTCGGCAACGCCCGTGTCGTAGTCGGTGATGAGAGCAATCGTGGCGTAACACATCTCTTGCTCGCGGGCCAGGATCACTTCGGGATAGCCGGTCATGTTGATCACCTTCCACCCAGCATCGCGATACCACTGAGACTCTGCACGAGTCGAAAAACGCGGGCCCTCGATGATCACCATCGTGCCCGCCGCATGGAGATCCAGCTCTTGCTCGAGACCAACCCGAAGCAGTTCGGCTCGGAGCGAACCACAGTACGGATCCGCACCAGCAACATGGGTGGCTCCGGGACCGTCGTAGAACGTCTGCACGCGGCCCGACGTGCGGTCGACGAATTGATCAACAAGCACCATCGAACCCGGCTTCACCGCCGGATCGAGCGAGCCGGCAGCACAGGGCGCAAAGATCCGTTCGACCCCTAGGTGCTTCATCGCCCAGACGTTCGCTCGATACGGAATCTCATGCGGCGGCAGCCGATGACCGCGTCCGTGCCGCGGCAGAAATGCCACGGAGTGCCCGCCGATTTCCGCGATCGTGATGACGTCAGACGTCGCTCCGTACGGTGTGTCGACTTGCACCTCAACGCCTCCGGCGAGGAACTCCTCGAACCCACTACCGCCAAACACGCCAATGCTGGCCCGTGGCGTCAAACGTCACCGCCGGGTGTCCAAATCTTCGGGCGCGGCGCCTCAGCCGGGGCGGCCGGTGGTGGCGGTGGCGCGGCTGCCTTTGGCTTTGCCTTGGGTGGCGCAGGAGTGGCGCCGTCGCTCACGCCCTCGGCTGCCTCCATCGCTTCGGAGTGAGCGACCGCGTCGGCAAACGCCAACTGCAACTCAGCCAACGCGCGACGCAGCTCTTGAACGGGCTCAGGTAGTTCCGTGCCTTCTGGTAGCCCATCAAGGAACGCTGCGATCAACGCATCGGCACCACCAATTGCGAGCCGCGCCTGAACGCCGTCCCCTCCATTGATCATCCCAGGGATCATGCCGAGCTGGCCCGCACCGATCGACATCAACTCGGACGCGACGTTGAGGAGCAGCGATTCGACGCGGATCTGCGACAGGTCCACTTCGGGCATCTCTCCGGGCATTCCCTCGGAAGCGATGTTGGGTGGGAGTTCTTCGGCCATCTCAGCCAACTTTCTCTGCGAGGCGTCGAGCAGACGCCATGGTGATTTCTACCTGCTCAGCATGGATCGCCTCCATGTCCTCGCCGGCCTCAACACGATCCTTCCAACGGGTTGCGTGATCACCGTCAGTGATCAGTCCCTCGAGCGGCTCCAACCACGAACGTAGGCCAAGAGCCTCGATCTCGGGCTCACACGCGACCATGAGAGCACGAATACGTTCAGCAGCGGGAATCGCCTTGCGCGCCTCAAGATCAATCAGCTCGCGCGACATCCCCCAGCGCAACGCGCGCCAAAAGTTCTCTTCGAGATCGCTCGGACGATCCGGCGCCGGCAACGTGCCTTCGTCATAGAGCCGGGCTGCGCGTGCTGCCAGCGCGGTCTGGAACGCGGCGAGCGCGATCGATTCGCCAATATCGGGCAGGGCGTCACAGGCTCGAATCTCGATGGTGCCAAAGGACTGATGCGGTCGGATCGTCCACCAGATCTCCGTGTGCTCCCGGATCGATTCGGTCTCGAGCAGGAACCGGACGTAACGGTCGTAGTCTTCCCAATCACTGAAGATGTCGGGGATGCCGCAGCGCGGGAACATGCGCGTGAAGATCTGGGTGCGCGTCGAACGGAGATGGGTAATCCGCCCCTCGAGCCACGGGGAACTGCACGAGAGAGCCAGGAGCTCTGGCACGTACGTTCGCATTGCGTTTGCGACGGCCATCGCGCGATCAGCACCGCGAATACCAACGTGCACGTGCATCCCGAACGTGTTGTTACGCCACGCGATATAGCGCAGTGTGCCCTCGACGATGCGGTAGTGCGGGGTATCGATAATGCGCTGATCCGTCCACGGCGACGTTGGATGTGTCCCCGTCGCACCGATCAAGACACCAAGCTTGTCTGCCTCGTTCGCCAAGTGCACTCGGCGGTCAATGATCATGCGTGCGGCGTCGTCGAAGGTTTCTCCGCGCCCCGTCTTGACCTCAATCTCGGATGCGATCAGCTCGCCCGCAACGTTTCCGCGCAGCGGACCAGCTTCGCAGGCGTCGCGGAACTCTTCGAAACGATTCGTCATCGCCAGCGTGTCGCGATCGAGAATCTGGAATTCCTCTTCAATGCCGATCGTAAAATCGGTCGCGTCAGCGAAATGCTGCCGTGCCGCGTCTAGCGCTGCATACGAGTCCTCTACCGACGCGCCCATAGGCGCCTACGGTAGCAGCCGGTCCGTGTCGCGAGCAGCGTTGCGGCGCTATTGTGCTCCCCTCATGGACGCAAACGACGAAACCGCGGCGCACCCGCCCGAGCTGACGCTATTCGAATACGTCGTCGGCGAACTCGGCCCGGACACGTCCGACGGCGTCCGCGCGCACGTCGAGGGCTGTGCCGAGTGTCGCGATCGCATCGTTACGTTGGCCATGGATATGGACGAGCTTGACCGGCTCCCACTGGTGGCGATTCCCCATGACCTGATCAAGGGTGCTTTCGGAGGTCACGCCCATCACCGACGGCGTTCTGTGCTGCGTTCGTTGCCGATCATCGTGTTACTCGCTGCGGCGATCGGCGTCGTTGGTCTGTTTGAGATCGGGGGCCTGCACACGGCGGCCACAACCGTCACCCAACGACAGGTCGTCGTACACACGGCTGACTCCGATCCGGTTGCTGTCGTCAACGCTCTGATTGGTGGCCTTCCGCACACCACGACCGTCGACCGCGCCGACGCCCGACATCTCATCGTGCTGGTCAACGATGGCGACGTCGACGTCGCGGTAGCCCGACTAGAACACACGGCTTCGCCAAACGGCCAGTCGTATGTCGTTGACGTCGGCGGCACCGGGCAGTTGCCCGACCCGACCCTCCCGTAACCCTCACGCCGGCCTTAAGCCAGATGGAAGTAGAGCGCGTAGAGCAGTTCGACAGCGGGGCTGGTCGTGTGCACCGTCACGTCCGGTGGTACGTCGATCAACGCGCCGGAGTAGTTGAACACAATCCGAACGCCACTGCGAACCAGGTCGTCGGCAACACCCTGAGCCGCATCGGCAGGAACCGCGACGACGCCGACGATGACCGTCATCTCGTCGACGATGCGGGGTAGCTCGTCCGGCGACTGGACCACCACGCCACCGCAGGTCGTGCCGATCTTCGCTGGATCTGCATCAACGATGGCAACGATCGAAAACCCATGATCGGCAAATACGTCTGCTTCAGCAATCGCGAGTCCGAGGCGCCCAGCGCCGATCAGCACAATGTTGTGCTGCCCAGCCGTCCGCAAGATGGTGCTGATCTCACTGATTAAGGCATCGACGTTGTAACCAACGCCACGCTTGCCAAAGGTGCCAAAGCCCGATAGGTCGCGCCGGATCTGTGTGGCGTTGACGTGCGTGTACTCACTAATCTCGTGCGACGTAATCGCACCACGACCGGCCTTCTTCGCCTGCGTTAAGACCTGGAGATAGTGCGCGAGTCGCGCTGCTACTCCCCCACCCAGACGCTCAGTCATGACGAACCCTTCGTGCCGCGTTGCATGTCACAAGGGATCGTACCCAAGCGCATCGTTATCGGATTCACCGTGTCACGATCGTGTGGAGTCGAGTGCCTTCTCGATCGCTGATCGTTCGACCGAGAAGTGCCCCACTTCGACTCCATCCACCAACACCACGGGGATCAACTCGCGATAGCGTCGCTCGAGCTCGACGTCACCATCAATGTCGACGACGACGAAATCAACCGTGCGACCGACACAGGCTGCCCTCGCAGCCTCGAGAGCCGGCGGACAGAGATGACACCCGGTCGCGACGACAACCTCAACGCGCGTCATCCGAGTGGACTCCGGGCGTGAGCGTCGAGCGACGTCAACTCGTTCGGTGTCAGCGGAGAGAGTCTGCGACTCGCCATCGCAATCATCGCGGCGTTGTCACCGCAGGCCGAAAGGGGTGCCAGCACGACATCGGCCCAAAGTTCACCGAGCCGATCGCGCAGACGGGCGTTCGCAGCAACTCCTCCAACCACGCCAAGCGTTGTGCGGCCCGTCCTGGCAAGACCAAGCTCTGCGCGTTCGACCAGATGGGTAACAATCGCCTCCTGATAGGACGCCGCGAGTTCGGAACGCCCGAACTGATCATCCGCGGCCAGGCTCTGCACGCTGAGTGCGAGCGCGGTCTTCAGCCCCGAGAACGAGAAGGCAAGATCGTCACGTCCATGCAGAGGCGTCGTAAACGCTCGCGTGCGAGGATCGGCAGTTCCCGCGAGGCCACCCAGGGCAGGGCCCCCGGGATAGCCCAGTCCGAGCAGGCGCGCGCCCTTGTCGAACGCCTCCCCTGCTGCGTCGTCCATGCTGCGCGCGATGGTCGTCAACGAACCGTCATCAGCGACATCGATCAGCAGCGTGTGCCCACCCGAAGCGAGCAGCACGAGATGCGCACCTGAGGGCGGATTCTCAGCGAGCTGCAGCGACGCGACATGACCATGCAGATGATCCACGGCGATCAGCGGCAGGCCGCGTGCGTAGGCGTAGCCCTTCGCAAAGCTGACGCCGACGAGCAACGCACCGATCAGACCCGGCCCGCCGGTAACGGCTACGTTCGTCAACTGGTCTTCGTCGATCCCGGCCTCACGTAAAGCGGTGATGACCGTAGGCGACAGCAACTCGAGATGCCGCCGCGATGCGATCTCGGGAACCACACCACCGAAGGCGGCATGGTCCGTTACTTGCGAGGCGACGACCGACGACAGTACCTCGCCGTCGGGCGTGCACACGGCCGCGCAGGTTTCGTCGCACGACGTTTCGATCGCGAGGATCATCGAACGAGCGGTTCGGTATCTGTGTCCGGACCGTCGCCGCGCCACATCACGAGAGCGTCTTCGCGATCGTCCGTGTAATAGCCCCGTCGCATACCGGCGGGGCGGAAGCCGAGATTCTCATAGAGACGGATCGCACCGTGATTCGAGACGCGTACTTCCAACGTATGCCCCCGGGTGCCATCACCGTCGGTCTCACGGAGCATCGTCTCCAGCATCAGCCGTGCGACGCCGAGACGACGATGCGGCTCATCGACAGCGACGTTCATCACGTGCCACGCATCTGTGTAGCGCGCGACGATCAGATACCCCGCGAGAGACCGTTCGATAAAGGCGCCATAGCAACGTGATCCAGGACGGCTGATCTCACCCGAAAACATCGTCCTCGACCACGGCGTCTTGTAGGCGCGTCGTTCTAACTCCTCCACCCCGGTCAGATCGCCGAGCCCGAGACGACGGAGCCGGATTGGCTGATCTTCGCCGAGTCCGAGTACGGACTCTTCCGTCGCGGTCATGCGATCACCGCCGGAACGGCATCGGGGGCGCGCAGATAGAACGCGGTGGCCGGCTGCGGATCCGCGTGCGCCAAGCGGCTCATCACGGCTGCGTTCGGCCAATGCTGAGCATCATCTGCAGCCGGCACGAGGCAGCCAGCGTCGACGAACAGCTCCCGATACCGCAGCGCACCATCGCCGACAAGCGCTGCCCCAGCCTTCACCAACGCGGCGAGCTCCTCCGGAGCGAAGGACGCTGCAGCAATACTCTCGCTTTGCGCAAACACCTCGCCTCGACGCGCGTCGATCACCGCGACAACGGGCGACGGTGATCCTGCGAGCAACGCAGCCAGCGTATCGACACCGATCCTCGCGATACCGAGGGCCTCGCTGAGCCCAAGGGCGGTTGCGAGGCCAATACGCAACCCGGTAAACGAACCAGGGCCACGCCCCACTGCCACCAAGCGGATATCGGCCATCGTCAGCCCAGCGTCGCCCAAGACCTGATCGACAGCGGCGAGCACATGCTGCGCGGCGTTCTGCTCTCGAATCGGCGAGGCCGACACGACCGTGCCGTCAGACACCACGAGTCCGACTGAGGCGATCGAGGTTGCCGTATCAATGGTCAGCGTTGCCACGCCGTAATCCTAGATGCGACCGGCAGCCGGGGAAATCACGAACTGCCGCGCGCCATCGTCCGCGAGCTCAATCTGAACCGAGCAGGTAGCCGCAGGCAACCATGCCGTCCCGTATTCGGGCCACTCGACAAAGGCAATCACGTCCTCCGTGAGATACGCCAGCAGATCGGCGGTATCCCGAGCCGCCGTTTCGCCGAGTCGATACAGGTCGAGATGAGCCACCGGCGGCGTGCCGTCGTAGAGATGCGCGAAAGCAAAGGTCGGGCTGGTGACTGGCTCGCGAACGCCAAGCCTGCGGGCACAGCTCTGGACGAGCGTGGTCTTGCCTGCACCAATCGCGCCGTACAGATAGATACAGTCGCCCGGTTGCGCCCCAACGCAAATCGCCTCAGCGACTGGTGTGAGATCGCCTCCGTCGGCGACGGTGATCATCATCCCTCGGTCAGCCGCAGCCGCAGCCACCGCCGCAGCAGCCACCAGCACGGCCCGCCGACGGTGCAGGCGCTGACTCGAGGCCGCCGCCACCAACGCGCACGCGCTGAAAGGTCGAGAACAACTTGTCGACCTTGCCGGAATTACAGACCGGGCAGGCGACAACAGTGGAGCCCGAGGCCGAGACGAGCTCTTCAAATTGATGCGAGCACTTCGTGCACGCGTATTCGTACATAGGCATGTCAGTAGGGTAGCGCCTTGCTCCGGCGGACGTTCGGTACGATGCGCGTAAGGACTCCATCCTCACCGAGGGGTACCAATGAAACTCACCGTGATCGGTCCCGGACGCGCCGGGACAGCAATCCATCAGCACGCCTGCCACGCTGGCCTCGCCAGTACGCTCGAGCGCACGGCAACCGGCGATGTTGACATCGTGCTGATCGCCGTTCCTGACCCTGCAGTGGCTGAGGTCGCTCGGGCGATCCCTGTCGGGCCGCTGGTCGGCATGGTGTCCGGCTCGGTCCCGCTGGGCGCCCTTGCGCCACACACGCACGCGTTCGTGATGCACCCAATGCAGACGATTCAGCCCAACCGTAGTGAGCTCCAGTTGACGGGTTGCGCCGCGGGTATCACGGCGACGGATGCAGCCACAGCGCAAGCCGCAAGCGACTTCGCTCACCTGCTCGGTATGAACCCCGTTCCGGTTGCCGAGGCGCTCCGGCCCCTGCCGCACATCGCGAGCGTCTTCGCCTCGAACCTCCTGCTGCCGTCGCTGGTTTCCGCGATGGAAGTGCTTGCCGCCGCGGGCCTTGACGATGAGCGCGAAGTGATCCTGGGCCCACTCATTCGACGAGCGGTCGACAACGCGTTGGCTGAAGGCATACCCGCAGCGGCTACCGGTCCCGTTGCGCGTGGAGACCTCGCCACCGTGCAGCTCCACCGTCAACGGCTTCGACTCATAAACGCGCAACTGGACCGGGCGTACGCCCTGCTCTCGACTGCGCTGTTGCCGCTGGTATCGCCCCGCTCGGCCGCCTTGGTCGCTCCTGCATTGGGGCCCGACGCATGATCATCGTCCGCTCTGCCGACGAACTGCGCTCTGCGATCACCGGCCCCGTGTCGTTTGTGCCAACGATGGGCGCTCTGCACGCTGGCCATGCCTCGCTGATCCGCCTCGCCGCTGCCGACGATTCGTGCGTGGTCGTCTCCGACTTCGTCAATCCGTCGCAGTTTGGCGAGGGCGAAGACTTCGAGAGTTACCCTCGCGACCTCGACGGCGATGCCGCGATCGCTGAGCAGGCCGGGGCACACATTCTCTACGCCCCGGACGTTGGCGAGATCTACCCGCCGGACTTTTCCACCACGATCGATCCTGGACCGTTGGCTCAGGAGCTCTGTGGCGCTCACCGCCCGGGTCATTTCGCTGGTGTTGCGACCGTCGTTGTTCGCCTGTTTGGACTCGTTGGTCCGCGCCGTGCAATCTTCGGCCGCAAGGATTATCAACAGCTAGCGATTCTGCAACGCGTCACGAAAGACCTCGCGCTCGGCATCGAGATCGTCGGAGCACCAACCGTTCGCGATGCCGATGGCCTTGCGCTCAGCTCGCGTAACGCGTATCTCTCGGCCGCCGAACGGTCGCAGGCAGTCGTCATTCCACAGGCGCTCCAGCACGCTGCCGAGGCCTACGCCCAAGGCCAACGCGACGGAGTGGTGCTTGCGGAGATCGGCCGTAAGGCACTCGACGGAGTGACGCTTGAGTACCTCGAAGTACGCTCGACTGACCTCGGACCCTACGACCCAGCTCTCCCAGCTGTCCTCCTGGTCGCGGGACACGTCGGCACCACTCGCCTGATTGACAACATTGTGCTCGACCCCACCGCGCCCGAACGCGCTGCAACACAGATCTCAACGAAGGAGTACGCATGAGCACCCGCCCACGGCGTCCCGCCCCCGCGACACCCGCACCCGGCAAGGTTGCCCTACCGGACCTCGTCGCACAAAAGGAGACGGGGATTCCGATCGTGATGATCACGGCCTACGACGCACCGAGCGGCCAGGCAGCAGCCGAGGCCGGCGTCGACGTAATCCTCGTGGGCGATAGCGCCGCGATGACCATGCTCGGTCACGACTCCACGATGCCGATAACGGTCGACGAAATGATCGTGCTGACGGCAGCCACCACGCGCGGCTCTAGCAAGGCCGAGCGCGCGCCGCTGGTCGTTGCAGACCTTCCGTTCATGAGTTTCCAGCCTTCGGATCGTGACGCAATCCTGGCGGCCGGACGCTTCGTCAAAGAGGCCGGTGCGGACGCCGTCAAGGTCGAAGGCGCTGGCCCAACGTTGTCGCGCATCCGCGCGATCACCGGTGCAGGTATTCCGGTCATGGGACACCTCGGTCTGACGCCGCAGAGTGCGACCGCGCTCGGTGGCTTTCGTGCGCAAGGGCGCACTGCCGAGGCCGCGCTGCAGTTGGTCGACGAAGCAATCGCAGTCGAGGCCGCTGGCGCCTTTGCGCTCGTGTTGGAATGTGTTCCTGCCGAGATCGCCGCCGCGATCACGGAGCGCGTTCGGATCCCCACGATCGGTATCGGTGCGGGGAACGCGACGGATGGACAGGTACTCGTCTGGCACGACCTGCTGGGAATTGGCTCCGGGACGTCGCCGCGCTTCGTCGAGCGGTACGCCAACCTACACCAGGCTTCGTTGGATGCGATTGAACACTACGTCCGCGATGTACGCTCGCGCGCCTTCCCGGCCGAGCGGCACACATACGCCATCTCGGACGAAGAGCTCGCAGCCTTCCAGTCGGGTCTCGGGATCGCTGCGCTCTAGCCCGCTGGCATAATCGCTAGGCTCCAAGCATGAAATACGCACACGTCTGCTATCGCGTCTTCGATATTGATCGCTCCGTCGAGTTCTACTGCGGCGCGCTCGGTTTCAAGGAGCTCAAGCGCTACCCCATCCGCGACGAGGCCGTCAACGTCTACGTCGCCCCCGAGGGTTCCGAGGACCGTCCGCTCGAATTGACCTACAACTATGGCCAGACCGAGCCCTACGAAATCGGGACAGGCTACGGACACATTGCGTACATCGTCGAAGATCTCGACGGCACGCTTGGCAACCTTTCCGCCATCGGCATTGACCCCGAGAAGCCGCCGTATTCGATTCGTGAGGGCGGCTCGCGTATCTGTTTCGTCCGCGACCCAGACGGATATCGCATCGAGCTGATCGAAAAGCACGCCGGCGACTGACGTGGGTGCTCGCACGCCCGGCGTGGTCCTCGTGCTCCTCGAGCAGTGGACGCTCTCTGCCGAGCGAGACATGCGTACGCTCGTGCAGATGGCGGTTGACGCCGAGGAGGCGGGTGTCGAGACCGTGATGCTAAGCGACCACGTGCTCTTGACTCCGAAGGCAGGCGCTGCCGGACGGATGGACAACCCGCGTGACTACGCAGCGCCCGGTAACCAGGATCCGTATACGCCCTGGCCCGACTCGATCGTCTTGGCCAGCGCAATTGCGGCACGCACGTCGAAGATCCGCATCGCGCTCTCGGCTCTCATCTACCCGCTCCGCCACCCACTCCACACGGCAACCCAGCTCGCCACGCTCGATCTGCTCAGCGAGGGTCGACTCATCGTGCAGCCAACGGTCTCTTGGCTCGACGAGGAGTATGCGGCCATGGGAGTGCCCTTCAAGAAGCGGGGCAAGATCCTCGACGAGCAACTCGCGATCATGCGTGCAGTTTGGGCCGGCTCCCCCGCTTCCTTCCACGGCGAGTTCTATTCGTTCGACGATGTCTACCTGGAGCCCAAGTGTTGGCGCCCCGAGGGACCGAAGATGTGGTTCGGTGGACAACACGTCCACGGGCCGATCCTGCGACGTTTGGTGGAGTACGGGCACGGCTTTCATCCCTTCGGCACGCCAACCGCCGACGACCTCACCGACATCCGCAACGCCATGACCGACGCCGGACGCGACCCCGACTCAATCGAAATGATCGGTGGCATTCGCCCCAACTTTCCCGCCGACGACCAGCCTGGTGACCTCGATGAGGCGATGCAGGCGATCCCTGGCAAGCTGGCCGAGGGCTACACGTCGATCTGCTTCAAGCCCTCGCAGTACACCGATGATCTTGCTGAGGTGCCTGACCTCTGTCGTCGGCTGGTGGCTGCCGTCGCTACCGCTTAGGCGGAGGGCTTGCCGCCGCGCAAATCCTCGCGGAAGCCATGCACTGGGCGCCCGAGCGCCCGCCATTGGAAGATCGAGATGGCCGGCAGCTTGTCGTCGTAGACCACAATGCGTGCGTTACGGCCGATCTTCTGGCATTGAGCAGCGATCTCGATCAGATCGTCACGCGATGGTGCCACCAGGACGAGGTGTGCGCCCGTGACGTACTCGAACACGGTCTGACAGGCCGGGCAGGGCCACGGGTCGGTACGGATCGCGAACCACTCGCCGTCTGAGGTATCGATGCCCTCGAAGGACTCGATCTCCTCTTCCGTCCAGATCGCCTGATCCGTGTCGGTCGGCGTCTGCGTCTGCATGCGTGGATCCATGTGCGGAGCGTACTTGCTCATGCCGGCGCCTTGCTCTTAGATGCGGCGAGCAACGGAGCGAGGAAACGCCCCGTATGAGACTCCTTGACCGTTGCCACCTGCTCAGGTGTGCCCACAGCGAGCAGCGCGCCTCCGGCATCGCCACCCTCGGGCCCAAGGTCAATCAACCAATCCGACTGCTTGATGACATCGAGGTTGTGTTCGATGATCAAGACGGTATTGCCGGCCTCCACGAGCCGCTGCAACACCTCGAGCAGTTTCTCAACGTCGGCCATATGCAGACCCGTGGTGGGCTCGTCGAGCACATAGAGCGTGCTGCCTGTCGCCACCTTCGAGAGTTCGGTGGCCAACTTCACACGCTGTGCCTCACCGCCGGAAAGCGTCGTTGCCGGCTGGCCGAGGCGGACGTAATCCAGGCCGACGTCGTGCAGTGTCTGCAGGCGACGGCGCAGCTTGGGAATCTTCGAGAAGAAGATCAACGCCTCCTCGATCGGCATCTCCAAGACGTCGGCAATCGACTTACCCTTGAAGCGCACCTCGAGCGTCTCCTTGTTGTAGCGCCGCCCGTTGCAGACCTCACAGGGCACGTAGACGTCGGGCAGGAAATGCATCTCAATCTTGAGCGTGCCATCGCCGCGACAGGCCTCGCAGCGGCCGCCCTTGACGTTGAACGAGAAGCGACCCTGCTTGTAGCCGCGCGTCTTGGCGTCTGGCGTATCGGCGTAGAGCTGACGAATATGGTCAAACAGGCCTGTGTATGTCGCGGGGTTCGAGCGCGGCGTACGGCCGATCGGGGACTGATCGATGGCGATCACCTTGTCGAAGATCTCGACGCCCTCGATACCTGTGTGGGCACCGGACCGCACGCGCGACTTGAGTAGGTGTTGCTGCATGGCGCGCAGGATGACGTCGTTGACAAGTGTCGACTTACCCGATCCGCTAACGCCCGTCACGCTGACCAATCGGCCAACAGGGATCTCGACGTCGATACCGCGCAGGTTGTGCTCGCTCGCTCCCTTCACGACCAAGAACGACTCCGCGGGTGGCCGCCGTTCTGGCACGGCGATCGCGCGACGCCCACTCAAGAACTGTCCCGTCACGGACTCCTTGGACTTCATCACCTGCTTCGGGAGGCCAGCAGCCACGACGCGCCCGCCATGCTCACCGGCACCTGGGCCCATATCGACGAGCCAATCGGCGGCGCGCATGGTGTCCTCGTCGTGCTCGACGACGATCACCGTATTGCCAATGTCGCGCAGTCGTGTCAGGGTCTCCAGCAGGCGCTGGTTGTCGCGCTGGTGCAGGCCAATCGACGGCTCGTCGAGGATGTACAACACGCCAACGAGGCTCGATCCGATCTGCGTCGCTAAGCGAATGCGCTGCGCCTCGCCACCGGAGAGCGTCGACGACGGACGATTGAGCGACAGGTACCCCACGCCAACATCTTTGAGAAACGTCAGGCGCTCAACGATCTCACGGAAAATCCGCTCGGCAATCAGCCGCTCGGTCTCCGTCAGCTCCAGCGAGGTCGACCAGGCGATGGCCTTTTCGACGGACTGGTTCGTCGCCTCGTAGATCGAGAGACCACCGACGGTCACTGCCAGACTCTCCGGCTTGAGGCGCGCTCCATTGCACTCAGGGCACGCACGCAACGCCATCCACTCCTCGATGCGGTCCTTCTGCAACTGCGAGTCGGTCTCGTCGTAACGGCGCTTGAGGCTTGCGAGGAGGCCCTCCCAGGCCACTGAATAGGCTCGCTTGCGGCCGTAGCGGTTTTTGTACGAAACCATGATTCGCTCGCCGTCGGTGCCCTCCATGTAGAGCGCTCTCTCGGCATCAGTCAGTTCGCCCCATGGTGTGTCCATGTTCACGTCGAAGCGCTCAGCGATGGCCGTCACCAATTGTTCGAAGAAGTTCGTCCCCGCAACGTTCCAGGGCTGCAACGCGCCAGCGTTGAGCGACTGCAATGGATCGGGCTCGACCAGCGTCGGATCAAGCTCGGGCAGAGAACCCAAACCGTGGCAATGCGCGCAGGCACCATGGGGCGAGTTGAACGAGAACACGCGTGGTGCCAGCTCTGCCAGCGAGACACCGTGATCGGGGCAGGCAAAGCGCTCCGAGAACGTCAGCGTCTCACCATCAATAATCGCAATGTCGATCAGACCATCAGCAAGCTGGAGGGCTGTCTCGACCGAGTCGGTCAGTCGGCGGCGCTCTGTTGGCTGCTTCAGCCGGTCAACCACCACTGCGATGTCGTGGTTGAATTTCTTGTCGAGCACAATCTCGTCCTCGAGCAAGAGCGTCTCGCCGTCGACTTTGACGCGCGTAAAACCCTCACCGCGTAACCGCTCGAGCACGTCTTTGAATTCGCCCTTGCGTCCGCGCACGATCGGTGCGTCGACCGTGAACTTCGTATCTTCGGGAAGTCGGAGGATCTGCTCGACGATCTGCTCTGCGCTCTGGCCGGTGATGGCGCGGCCGCAGACGGGACAATGGGGTCGCCCACAACGGGCGTAGAGCAGGCGCAGGTAGTCGTAGATCTCCGTGACGGTACCCACGGTCGAACGGGGGTTCCGCGATGTCGTCTTCTGGTCAATCGAGATCGCGGGCGAGAGGCCATCGATGCCATCGACATCGGGCTTCTCCATCTGTCCAAGAAACTGGCGTGCGTACGCACTCAGCGATTCGACGTACCTTCGCTGGCCCTCGGCGTAGAGCGTGTCGAAGGCAAGGCTGGACTTGCCAGACCCCGAGAGGCCCGTGATGCAGATCAGTTTGTTGCGCGGCAGAACAACCGTGATGTCCTTGAGGTTGTGCTCGCGCGCACCACGAATCGTGATCGATTGCTCAGCGGACATCCCGACAGGCTAATCGCACGGGCGGCAGAGCCGGCTGGTGGTCCGAACCTTGAACTACGCGATGGTCTACGGCTTGAGACTAAACGGCGGGTACCGGTCCGTCGTCAAAAGCACCGCGTAGGCGCTGACGCGGGTGGTCCAACGGAGCGTTCCCACCGTAAAATCGAACAGACCACGCGGATAGCGTCCAGTGATCAGGATTGCGAACCACGCAATCAACGTCACGAACGCGACCGCAATCCCAAGCACGGCGAGCACGACGTAGTGCGGAATCACGAGCAGCCACTTGATCAACGGCATGCCGCGCGACAGATCCTTCTTCGCGTCAGGATAGACAAGCATCAGGTTCAGTGCCTGTCGATCCTCCGTCGATGGGTATTCGTCGCGCAAGAGGTAGACGTACATCATCACGCGCATGGTGAAGGCCAGGAGGTTGACGTTAAAGTCGAACCACCAGCGCGGATAGCGGTGGCGAAAGAGCAGCAAAAGCAGTGTCGGCAGGAAAAGAAATCCGCCGACCGTGACAAACGCCTGCGTGCTCGTGTCGCCGCTGTATGCCGAGGATGAGTTGATGAACATCTCGAGCAGCAGCAGCACAGGTACCGCCAAAATGCCTCGGAACAAGACCGTGAGACGATTGCGCTTGTCCTCCGGGTACTCCACGTCAAACGCGACGGGATAGGGAGTAGCAGCTGCGGGAGCGGGCTGGCTGGGCATTGCGGGCGTGGAATCTGGAGGAATGGTGGCCATTGCGCGATGCTACGCGGCGGATCGGACAGAACCGGAACCGACCACGGGTTGGTGCGATGCGACTACGCTGCCACTGTCGTTCTAGGAGGATTTTTGATGAAGCAGCAACTGCTCTACCCCGAAGGCGCCCCGCCGCCGACCGCCCCGTATACGCCAGGTATTCGCGTTGGTGAAACGCTGTACACGGCCGGCCAGGCCCCGTTTGATGACAACAACCAGATTGTTGGCAGCGACGTAGCCGCACAGACCGAGCAGGTCTTTAACAACCTTGAGCGCGTGCTTGCCGCTGGCGGCGCCACGCTCAGCGATGTCGTCAAGATCACCGCGCATCTGCAGGACCTCGCCGGCGATTTTGATGCCTACAACGAGGTCTACGCCCGACGTTTCGGCTCGCATCGCCCAACCCGCACCACGGTCGGCAGCACCCTCGGCGGCTTCCTCGTCGAGATCGACGCCATCGCCGTCGTCGGCTCGGGCTCCTGATCTAGCAACCACGTCTCTGATGTCCGTAAGGGGTCAGGCCCGATCTGGACATTTGATGGACGAGCTACCTCGTCATCCAATGTCCAGATCGGGCCTGACCCCTTACGGACATCAGAGCGCGGCAATTTCGCGACGCAGACCCTTGATCTCGTCGCGCAGGCGGGCGGCCTCTTCGAAACGCAGTTCTTCGGCGGCCATAAACATCGCCTCTTCGAGTTCGATCGAAAGCTTCTCGAGCTCTTTGCGACCCAGACCCTCGGGCACCTGTCGGCGGCCGCGCTGCGACGCCGGGACATTGGGACTCCCCAACGAGAGAAACTCGGCGATATCGGAGACACCTTTGATGATCGTCTCCGGCGTGATGCCGTGGTCCTCGTTGTATTTCAATTGGATATCGCGTCGACGCTGTGTCTCGCGAACTGCACCCTTGATCGATTCGGTCTCTTTGTCGCCGTACATAATCACGCGGCCGTTGACATTGCGGGCCGCGCGGCCGATCGTCTGAATAAGGGCCGTCTGTCCACGCAGGAAGCCCTCCTTATCGGCGTCGAGAATCGCAACCAGCGAGACCTCGGGAAGATCGAGTCCCTCGCGCAGCAGGTTGACGCCGACCAACACGTCGTATTCGCCCAGGCGCAGGTCGCGAATGATCTGGATGCGCTCGAGTGTGTCGATCTCGGAGTGGAGATAACGCGTGCGTACCCCACTCTCAATCAGATAGTTCGAGAGATCCTCCGCCATCTTCTTCGTCAGCGTCGTCACGAGCACACGCTCGCCCTTCGCTTCGCGCTCACGAATCTCGCCCAACAGGTTGTCGATCTGACCCTCGGTTGGACGCAAATCGATAATCGGATCGACCAGGCCTGTCGGTCGAATGATCTGCTCAACGACGCGACCACCTTCGCGTGCCTCGAACGCCCCCGGCGTTGCCGAGACGAGGATGCCCTGACCAACCTTGGACAGAAATTCGGGGAACTGGAGCGGGCGATTGTCCAGCGCTGAGGGAAGACGAAACCCGTAATCAATCAACTGCGTCTTGCGTGAGCGATCGCCTTCGTACATGCCGCCGATCTGCGGGATCGTCTGATGCGACTCGTCAACGAAGAGCAGATAGTCGCCAGGGAAGTAGTCCATCAGCGTGAAGGGCGATGAGCCGGGCGGACGCCCCTCGAAGATCCGCGAATAGTTCTCGACCCCATTGCAGTAGCCGAGCTCGCGCAGCATCTCGATGTCGTACTCGGTGCGCTGGCGAATGCGGTGCGCCTCGAGGATCTTGCCGTCCGCCTCGAAGGCTCGAACACACCCCTCCATCTCGCGATAGATCTCCTGCGTTGCGCGCTCGATGGTCAACGGATCGGTCACGTAGTGCGTCGCGGGATAGATCACGAGGTCCTCGAGTCGTCCCAAAACCTCACCCGTCAACGGGTCGTAGTGGGTGATCGACTCCACCTCATCGCCGAACAACGAGATCCGATACGCCGTCTCCATGTAGGCGGGCTGCAATTCAATCACGTCGCCGCGGGCTCGAAACTTACCTCGCCCCAGCGCTGTGTCGTTGCGGCGGTACTGGATGTCGACAAGGCTCCGTAACAGCAGGTCGCGGCCGCCTGTCTCTTTCCCCTTCTTGAGCACCACGAGGCGCTCTTTGTACTCGTCGGGCGAGCCGAGGCCGTAGATGCACGAGACGGAGGCCACGATGATCACGTCTTTGCGCGTCAGCAGCGAGGCGGTGGCCGCATGACGCAGGCGGTCAATGTCGTCGTTGACGACTGCGTCCTTCTCGATATAGGTATCGGACGTGGCGATGTACGCCTCGGGCTGGTAGTAGTCGTAGTACGACACGAAGTACTCGACCGCGTTGTCCGGGAAGAATTCGCGAAACTCGTTGCAGAGCTGCGCCGCCAGCGTCTTGTTGTGGGCGATCACAAGCGCGGGTCGTTGCAGCTGCTCAATCACAAACGCCATCGTGGCCGTCTTGCCGGTGCCCGTTGCTCCGAGCAGCGTGACGAAACGTTCGCCCGCCTCCATGCCCTCGCAGATGCCCGCGATTGCCCGCGGCTGATCGCCCTTCGGCTCAAACGACCCGGCGAAGCGAAACGGCGGCATCAACGAAGGGTGCCACACGACCCGTCAGTGCGAGCACCTTACACGTCGCGCAGAAACAACTCGTCTGTCGACTCGCGTCGCGTAATCAGCGTGGCGTCTCCATTGCCGACCAGCACGGCCGCTGGCCGCCCGAAGAGGTTGTACGTGTTGGCCATCGTCTGGTGATACGCACCCGTTGCGGGCACTGCGATGACATCGCCAACGTGAACCTCGGGCAACTCAATGCCGTCCACCAGGACGTCAGTTGACTCACAGTGCCGACCGGCAATGCGAACGCTGCCTGTGCTCGGATCGATCGGGCGCGCAGCCAGCACCGGCGCATAGGTGCCGCCATAGAGGCCCACGCGGAGGTTGTCTCCCATCCCGCCATCGACCGCGACCCACGTTGATCCGTCACCAACCTTTTTGATACCCAACACGGAATACAGCGTTGTCCCTGCCGTACCGACAATCGAGCGTCCTGGCTCGACGATGATCTGTGGGACAGGCATGCCCTCGTCTGCACAAACCTGTGTGATGGCCGCGACAAGGTTTGCCGTGTGCGTGCCGGGATCAGGACTGTCTTGACCGGGCAGGTACGGAATACCCAAACCGCCGCCAACATCGAGCACGTCGAGTGGTATTCCCTCAGCCTTGGCAAAACTCGGCAACCAGCGAGCCGCTTCAACCAGCGGGGCGGCGTCGAGAATCTGCGAGCCGAGATGTACATGGAGACCCCGGCCGCGCAGACCGCTGGGCAGCGTCCGCAGGAGTTCCGCTCCCTCGGCGGGCGTCATCCCAAACTTCGACCCATGGTGCCCCGTGGCAATGTGGCGATGCGTGTCGACATCGATGCCGGGCGCGATCCGCACAAGCACGTCTTGCGTACGACCGCTCTGAGCACATAAAGCAGCGAGCCGCTCCGCGTCGTCACGTCCATCAAGGACCACAAGTCCAGCATCCGCATCGATCGCCGCCTGGAGATCAGTCTCACTCTTGGCGTTGCCGTGCACAACCAGTTGGCTTCCCAAAAACCCTGCTCGGAGTGCCGCCGCAATCTCGCCACTCGACGCACAGTCGGCGCTCATTCCCTCTTGCTGCAGAACACGCAACACACCGAGCGTCGACAGGGACTTCAATGCGAACGCGGCGCGCGACCCCACTGGGCCAGCGGCGACAGCTTCCACAACGCTTCGGGCGCGCGTGCGAATCGACTGCTCGTCATAAAGGTAGAGCGGTGTGCCAAATTCGGCAGCGATCCCTGTGAGAGCGCATCCGCCGACGGCAAGCCCAGCGGAAGTAACCTCGGTGCTGTCCGGAAACGGCAACAGTGCGTCTGGTCGCGATGTCATAGCGATGGTGCGGTGAGAGCGCGCGTCGCGGCAATCAGTCCGGCGAGTGCGACGAGTTGCTCGGACACGACACCCGGCATGCCAGGACCCTTGCGGGCGGCGATCGCCTCTTCTGGCGTCGGTGAGTCAAAACGTTCGCCGGCCGCGATCCGGTTGGCCACCTCGGTGTGTGCGTCTCGAAAAGGCATCCCGCCGCGCACAAGACCTTCAGCGACGTCCGTCGCGACGGTCGTTCCATCAGCAGCCGCTGCGCGCATGGTCTCAACCTCAAAGGTCAGACCCTCGTACGCAAGCGAGAGCAGTCGCAACACGCCGAGTGTGGCATCAACCTGTTCGAAGACACCCTGCTTGTCTTCCTGCAGGTCGCGGTTGTACGTCAGCGGCAGACCCTTGAGCGTCGCGAGTAGACCAGTCAACCGCCCAATCGCGGTGCCAGCTCGACCGCGGGCTAGTTCGGCCACATCCGGATTCTTCTTCTGCGGCATCATGCTCGAC